>JBEKYV010000020.1:0-18732 GCA_049510515.1 Solirubrobacteraceae bacterium
GAGCTGGGGAGGGATGCTCTGCGCGGATGTTGCGGCGAGTCGGGATCGCCGGCCTGCAGGCCTTGTGCAGGGTGGGTCAGTGTTGAGTTCGCTGCAGCCAACGCTCCAGCAGCGGGTCGACGATCACGAGACGCCCGTCGAGCCGCGCCACGTCTCCGGCGTAGATGAGGGCTTGCGCTGCCTGCTGGGCCGCGCTCTTGTCCAGCTCGAACGCGAGCAGCGTGGTTTTGCTGTACAGGCTCTGTTGGCTGTTTGCCAGCGCGGCCAGCACGCGGCGCTGGGCGGGGGCGGAGCCGAGGTCAAGCCAGGTACGCTCGAAGCGCTCTCTGGTCTCACGATCCACGGCGTCGAGCGCCTCCTGGTAGGTCTCCTCGTCGGCGGTTTGCCCTCGGCTGGTGTGCTCCCAGAGATGATGAGCGAGCAGCATCGCCCGCTGCGGGTGGCCACGCGCCAGATCGAGCAGCAGCTCGAGTGCCGCGCCGGGGTCGCGACCGCTCAGGTCAAAGCGCGCTCCGATGTACTCGGCGAGATCGTCGTCGTGCAGCGGACCGACCGGGATCGGCCGTGCCTGGTCGAAGAGCGGCCGGCCCTTGCGATTGAACAGCTCGTCCAACATGCCGGGCTCGGAGCCGGCAAACACATAGCTGGCCTCGTCGCGATGCAACTGGATCTTGCTGCGCAGCAGGCCGTCCAGGCCATCATCGATGCGAAGCAAGTCCTGGAACTCGTCAAACGCGACGAGGGTACGGCACGCGGACTTGGCGAAGATGCGCTTTGGCAGGTCCAGCAGATCGGCGAGGCGCTGATTGTCGAGCTCGCGCATGTGCTCGGCCTGCACCGCCACCCCGCCGGCCTGAGCCTTCACTGTTGTGCGCCACGACCGCGTGAGCGCCGAGACGGTACGCCGAAGTGGTCCGGCAAGGCGTGCCAGGTAGGCCTCCTCGATCCGGCGAGCGGCCTCGGCACGGGTCACGCAGCGATAGAGGTCGACATGGACGGTATGCAGTCCAGCCCGGTCGGCGTCGGCAAGCAGGCGAAGGATGATCGATGTCTTGCCGTAGCGCCGGGGCGCGGAGAGCCTCGTGTTGTGCCCCCCTTCGGCGAGCGCGAGCAGCTTGCGGGTCTCCTCGTCGCGGTCGACCAGGGCGTCTGGAGGCAAAGGATCGTCGTAGGTGAATGGATTGAGTTCGTCGACCATCGGTACAGTGGGCAATGTACTATTCGGTATAGCAGATACTATACCGATGGGTCGTCGGGGTCGTGCGTGTCCAGCTCCTCGATTCGCAGCAGCAGCGCAATCGGCTGCACACCGAGGCCCTCGGCGAGGCGCAGCAGTTGATGGTAGCTGGGGTTCTTGCGGCCTTGTTCAAGCCCCGTGACGTAGGTGGCGTGGAGGCTGGCGGCGGCGGCGAGCGCTTCGACGCTGAGGCCGCGCTGCTCGCGCAGTTCGCGGACTGCCCGCCCCAGCAGGCGCAGGCTCTGCTCATGGGATCGACGGCCGGGCACGACGAAGAAAAACCCCCAAATTGCGTGAATACGGTTGTCTGCATCCCATATTCCGCGCAATTGACCTTTCACCTTCCTCGCCGATGCGCAAGGGTGTCATTCGACATGCCGCGCGCCCGCAAATCGACGCCGCAAACCACTGAGTTGGCCGCCATGGGGTGGGCGATCGAAACCCTGATGGCGCGCCGGCCCGGCACCACCCAGCAGGACGTCGCCCAGGCGTCTCTGCGACGGGCTGCATGCCACACCAGTCGAGCTGATGGCGCTCATCCAAGAGTTCAAAGCCCGTGATGCGGCGGCGGCGCGTGCCCTCGGCGCTGTGTCATAGAAGGACGCAGCGCTCAGCCGGTGAACGCTGGCGAGCGGGAGGGCGGGGAGACGAACCTGGACGGTCGTCTGGGTCGCTCAAGACTGATGATCCGCACCCAGACTTGTGAGTAGATTCAGCGCACGTGCTCGTCGAAGAAGCTGAGCATGCGCTCCCAGCCGTCGCGGGCGGCTGCCTCGTCGTAGCCGACGGCCATTGGGGTCGGCACGCGCGCGAGCCAGCCCTGCCAGCCGTCGACTTGCGAGAAGAAGGAGTGTCCGGCTTCGTCGTAGGTCTTCACGTCGTGGGGCACGCCGAGGGCGGTGAGGTGGCGCTCCAGGCGCGCGGCCGTTCGGTGCCCGAACAGACGGTCCTTGCCCCCGTAGCTGGCGACCACCGGACACACGCCGTCCAGGCGCGAGCTGTCTGCGGGCACGTCGCCGTAGTTGACGGCGGCCGCGGAGAAGCCCGGCTGCGTGCCGGCGATCAGGGCAAAGCCGCCGCCCTGGCAGAATCCGGCCACGGCGATCCGCTCGGAGTCGACCTCGGGCCGGGCCGCGAGCGCGTCTCGGGTCGCGCGGATGTCGGCGATCTCGCGCGCAACGCCGCCGCGCACCATGTCGACCATCACGCGACTGAGGCACACGATCCGCCTGCCGTGCGAATACAGGTCGGGGGCCAGCGCGGCGTATCCGGCGTCGGCGAAGCGACGGGCGATTCGGCGGATGTCGTCGTTGAGGCCAAACGACTCGTGCAGCACGACGACCCCCGGATGGGGCCCCTCGCCGAGGGGTGCAAAGAACTCCGCGCAGAGCGTCGACCCATCGGTCGCAGAGACCTCCACGCGCAATCCGCTCCCCGGCATCGCCGCGGACGATACCCGAGCCGCGGTGTCCAAAGCACGTTGAGCGATGGGCAGGTCGGTGGGGCTATTGGCACACAGGCGATCTCCGTGACGGGAGCCGTTCCACGGAGGGGCTCCCGCGCTTCACGAGCGTCCGAACCAGCGCGCCCGGCGGACCGCGCCGAACTCCTCCTTCTCGGCGGCGTGCTCGAGCGATGGGTCGTGGCGCTGGGCCGCCGGCGTGTCGCCGCGGAGGAAGCTGACCTCGACCTTGCTGACGAGCCCGCCGCCGAACTCGGCGTAGCAGACGCCCGAGCCCTCGTACGGCGGGGGCGGATCGGTGCCCGCGATCGTCGCGGCGATGTCCTCGGCGACCACGCGCGCTGCCGCCTCGGCGAAGATGCCGGCCTTGGGAACGGTCCGCGGGCCTGTACACACGTCGCCGAGCGCATAGACGCCCGGGAACCGGGTCCTGAGGTTGGACTGGTCGACGGGCACCCAGTTGTCGACCGCGAGGCCGGTGTCCGCGAGCGCGGCGGGCGCCCGGTGGATCGGGATGCCGACGAAGAGGTCGTAGGGCAGCGTCTCGCCGCTCGCGAGCTGTGCCGTGCGGGTCGCCGGGTCGATGCCCGTGACAAGGTGCTCGGGCAGTTCCTTGATGTTGCGCGCGGCGAGCCCGTCGCGGAACATCTGCGAGACCTCGCCGGTCACCGGGACCGGGCGCGCCATCGGAAATGTCGTCGCCATCTCCACCGAGTCGCGGATGCCCTGCTGCGTGAAGTGCTCGTGCAGCAGGAAGGAGCCCTCGAACGGGGCCGGCGGGCACTTGAACGGCTGCCCGAGCACCGAGACGAGCACCCTGCCGCCCTTGAAGTCGGCGAGCGCATCACGCAGTTGCTCGGCCCCGGTCAGAGAGTAGTAGTCGTGCCCGCCCTGCTCGAAGCCCGGCGTGGCGGCGAAGTCGTAGTCGGCGCCGAGTGCTACGACGATGAAGTCGGCGTCGTAGGAGCCGGCGTCGGTGCTGACGCGGCGCGCGGCCGGGTCGACCCCCGTCACGGTCTCCTGGCGGAACTCGACGCCATCCTTCACGAAGTCGCGGTAATGCAGCTGGACGTCGTCGGCCGATTGGCGGCCGAGCATCACCTCGAGCTTGGAGAAGCCGAAGTAGAACGAGTCGTTGCGATCGAGCAGCGTGACACGGACCGCGTCGGGGATCGTCTCCGAGAGCCGGGTCGCGAGTTCCAGTCCCCCGAAACCGGCCCCGAGGATAACGACGTGCTTGCGCATCGGTGGCACACTACATATTCCGGTCGCGGGTGCCCAACTCGATGGCCCAAGCCGTCAAGGCCGACAGGGCCATCCACGCGGGTCTGACTTGCCTTGCAGTGTGCGCTGCGGCCATCGGTCATTATTCCCGGGTGAGCGTTCTGGTCGTCAAGGCGTTGCCGCACCAGTCGCGCTTAGCGCGGCTACGCTCGCGCCCAACACGACTGTCCTGCATCGTTTCGCTGTGTTCCTCACGACTGCCTCCTTGCACTGGGTCGTTGGATCGTCGGCACGTTGTATCGCAGGATCGGACTTTTATGCTCTAACCTCGTCGATCGTTCTACGCAAGGCTGCCGCGATGCCTCCCCGCCGCCAGAGCCAGCCACGCTCGCCGGAGCACGCCGCGCTCGGCGACGCGATCCGGGAGCGGCGGGAGAAGTTGGGGCTGTCGCAGGAGGCGTTGGCGGACGCCGCGGAAGTCCACGTAACCCACCTCGGCGGCGTGGAGCGGGGCGTGCGGAACCCGAACTACGCGACGCTCACGAGGATCGCGCGTGCGTTGAGCGTGTCGCTCGGCGCGCTCGTCACGCGAGCCGACGCAATCGCCGCTCGCCAGCGACGGCGAGGCTCGCGGCCCTAGCTGATCCGGCTCCGCCGCGCCGCGGCCGCAGATGAAGCCTCCGAGAGGACGCTGCTCAATGCAGCTTCTTCAAGAAACGGGGAGCGCGTCGGATAGTCGCCGTCGAGCGCGAAGGCGACCCTATTTGTTGCGTGTCTCCTGGGGCGTAATGACTGTGAAGAACACAAATCTCAATCTCACTATTAGCGCCGCGAGCCTCGCAGTCTCGGTCGTGACGCTGCTCATCACGGTCATGGGCGCTCTCGCGGCCCTCGTCGCAGCCGCCTTCGTAGGCGGTCTCGTCGTCGGAGCGGTCATCACCCATTACGAGACGGGCGACCAAGAAACATAAGCGCCTCGATTTCGAGATCGGACCCTGGAGCGTTAGCTCGTCGCCGCGAGCGGCCCGATGTCCAGCTCCATCGCGGGCACGACCCAGTACGAGTCGTCGCCGACGAAGCGCACGCCGCACCGGCTCGGCACGTGCAGGCCGTGATCGCCGCGGAGCTGTTCCACGACGTAGACCACGCATTCGTGCCCGTCAAGCTCGCGCAGGCCGTAGCCCTTCCGCATGCTCCTGTACGTCGCACGCGCAAGCGGAAGTATCTCGTCGTCGTCTTCGTGGGGCTCCGGCGAGTGCGAGGCGAGCCTGGGCGCGGCCGCAACCCAAAATGTGTCGCGTTCGTCAACGACGACTCCGTAGCGGTTGACCCGCGTCGGGTTGCCGGAACGCGCGTACTCCTCAACCCAGTAAAAGCGGAACTCGGTGCCATTGTGAGCGCGCACATACAGGACCTCTACGTACCGCGCGTACCGCGGATGCCGACGCGGCACCGCGTCCAGCCGGAAGCGCGCGCCCGGACGACTGCTGCCCGACGCCCTCCATACGCGGCGCCTCTTGCCACGCCCCGCCCCCATGGCATGAAGATACGTCGCGGCTGAGGCGCCTGTAAAGGCTGGCGCCCGCAATGAAGCAATTTTGTGTGGGCGTCAGCTACGAGTCGAGCAACATCGCGACGAGCGGGTCAAGATCGTCGGAGTATTCGACGAGCGGCGACAGGTTCGGTCGCGGCAACACGAGGCTCCAGCCGTCTTTGCCCTCACGCGAGCCGCTTCCGAGGTCAACCGTGCCACGGACGACGAGCGCCAGCTTCGGCGACTCCAACGCGAACAGCTTGCCGCGCACCTTCGCGTCCAAAAGGTGCCTGCCCGTGGTGTCCACTGCCCAGCACACGCCTTTCTTCCAGATCAGGAAGTCGGGGTAGAACGTCAGTGAGTCGCCGACCTTCTTCGGGAGCGGGATGCCGTAGCCCTGGCTCTCCGTCGTCGGGTTCCGCACCCACGTCACGCCCGTCACGCGGCCGATCGCGCGCGCGAACGGCGCCTCGTCTTTGTTGAAGTCGTTTCGCGAGTATTCGGCGTGCGCGGCGCGCTCGAACGAAGCCATGTCCTCAGAGCGCGGCCGGTACTCGTCCACGACCCACGTCGCGCGGTCCGGATCGGGGTCCTCCTGGTATTCCACGCGGTCCTCAAAGTAGTCCACGATGCGCGCCGCGAGCGTCGTCAACTCGTCCTGCGCCTGCGATCCGTGGCAACTGAACTGCTCAAATGCCGGACCGGAGAAACGATCGGGATGAATCGCGTTCAAGCACGCACGGTTGCGCTGCAAGATCCGGCGGCGCAGGAACGCGCCGTTCTTCGTCCGAGCGCTGCGCAGCACGTCAATGTCCGCGTACTCCTCGCTGCCCTCCTTCAACGACACCACGGCCTTGCGCCCAGTGCCCGGGGCCTCCAGGTCCTCGTCTGTCCACGTACGTGACGCCTCACTGCGCAAGTCTTTCTCCACCGAGGCCATGTTCGGCGCCTTCAGCGCCCAGCGCTGGAGACTGAGTTTTTTCGCGCCGCGCTTCACGGGCACAGGAGTCAACGGCTCCTTGCGCGTCTTCACACGCACCGTCGCGAACGCCGGCTCGTCATCGGGCGCGTACAGGCGCAGCTCCGCCTTCAGCTCCGAGACCACGGTTTCGTACGCCGCGGTCGGCGTCTCAAGGATCAACGTCGCCGTGTTCAGCGCTTCCGCGGCGAAGCGCCGCGCACGCGGCTGGCGAAGCACGCGCCCGACGATCTGGCGGATGCGCACGAACGATTTGGTGACGCCGTCGAAGTAGCAGACGTACGCCTCGGGGTCATCCCAACCCTCCTGCAGCGTCTGGTTGAAGATGATGTGGCAGAAGCGGGGCTCCAGCTGGCTGAGGCTGGCAACACGCTCCGCGTCCTCCGGCAGCTCCTTGGTATCAGTGAAGATGGCGATTTCGTCGGCGGGCACGCCGCGCTCGCGCAGATGGCGCCAGATCGCGACGGGCCTTGGCTCCTCCTGCGATCCCCGAGGCGGATTGCTCTTCTCTACGACGTAGATCGCCCGCGGCGTCACCCCGGATTCCTCCGCGTCCGCCGCAGCCTGCACGCGCCCCAACGCCTCCAGCGCTCCGTCCAAGCTCTCCTCGGAGCCGCTGCGGTAGTCAACGAGTTCGATCGTCGTCTTCAACAGATTCGCGTCAACTACATCCCGGGTTTTGATCGGCACGCGGCCCGCGGCGAGTAGCGCCTTCGTCTCCTCGCCCTGGTTCAGCGCCTCCTCCCATTTCGTGAACAGCTCGTTCACGAGCGGTGTCGCCGAGGCCATGAAGAAGCCGCGGGGTTTGAGCGCGGCGAGCTGGTCGAGCTGGACTTCGCTCTGGTTGTGGCTCTCGTCGGAGACGATCCAGAGCGGTCGCTTCAACTTCTCGCGCAGCTGCTCCCACGGCGACCCCTCTCCGGCCCAATCCGGCTGGGGCCGCCGCAGCCGCAGCCGTGCATCGCCGCTGCTGGAGTGTGCTTCGGCCTCGTTCCACGAGGCGACGGTGAGGACCCAAATCGTCAGCCCGCTCGTGCTGTCCATCAGCTCTCGCCACGCGAGCTGGGTCGAAATATCCCGGATGATCTTCGTGTCCGGGGGCAGCAGTGAGCGGTACTTGCTGTTGAGGTTCGTGAACGTCTGCTCCACGACCGCGCTGGAGCGCGTCGTCCAGAAGATCACCGCGTCGCCAAGCCCGGCCACGGTGCGCGCGAGCACGGGCGTCTTCCCCGAGCCTGTGACGGCCTTCAACTGGCCCAGGAACGGGATCGGCGATTCGCCGTATTCCGGCGGGTGGCCCCGCTTGACCCCGTAGGCGACCCAGGAGAGCGCGGCGTCGCGCAGTTCCTCCGCCGCTTCCTCCTGGAACGGAAAGAGGCGGAAGCTATCCGCCGGCATCGGCGGCGCCGAGCAGCGCGGTCTCCAGGATCTCCACCGCGTCCGGGTCGCCCGCGAGCGCGCCGTCGTCATCCGCGATCTGCAGCGCCGCCAGGATCTCGTCAGGGATCTGGCAGAAGCGGAACGAGTCGGTCTCCCCGACCTCGCACGTAGCGCCGTAGGCGCGCAGCGGCCGGCGCAGCCCGAGGGCCTTAGCCTCGTCGAACATCGTGACGAGTACGTCCCGCGTGATCGCGGACTTCGTTCTGCCGTTCCAGCACAGGCAGATCGCCTCCTGCCGGCCGTTGTGGCCGATTACGTGCTCGCCGGCGACGCGCGTGATCCCGCGGCCCTTGCCAGTTGAGTCGGTGTGCACGATCAGGTTCGCGATCGCCTCGCGCTCCAGCTCCAGGATCGCGTTGCGGTTGAGGCGGCGGCCAGCGCTTTCGAAGACGAACCCGCCGGGAAGCTCCTCCTGTTTGATGGCGGCCTTCAGTCGCGGTGCGAGGATTGTTCGGCAATAGCGCTCCTCGCGGCTCCCCTCCTCGATGAGAATGAAGCGGCGGGTGCCACCGTCACGCGCGTTCAAGCGCATCACCGCATGGCCCGTCGTTCCGGACCCAGCAAACGGATCGAGAACAAGCGCATCAGACTCGCCCGCGAACTCGACGAGCTGCATCATCAGCTCCACCGGCTTCGGATTCTTGAAGCTCTTCGCCTTTTTTGGGAGCAGCTTCTTAAGGACCGCGCCGCCCTTGCGTGAGTCGAGGTCAATGACGCCTCGCAGCGGCGGACTAATTTCGCGCAGGTACTTCTTCAGCTGGACGAGCTGGGTGTGGTCCCTGCCAAAGATCAACCGACCTTCGGCTTGGAACTGGCGCATGCGCTCCTCCCTGAAGCGGTAGCCAGAGCCCGGCTTCTTACACACCTTGCCGTTGGGATGGATGATGTCGTAGATCAGACCGGGGTGGCTGGCACCCGCGTGCACCGCGGTGTCCCGGACGGCTGCGTACGGTCCACGCTCGTCGACGAACTTGTATCGGTCGAGTTCGCCTAGCTCTATCAACGCGACGCTGTCGCCGGCCTCCACGGATCGCTTGTAAGCGGCGACGTGCTCTTTGATCGCGGCCTGGTAGAGGCGCTGTTGCTCCGCCAAATCGGAGGTCTGTGCCTTGATCGTCTCGAACGTGTCGAGCAGCCACTCGCGCGCGTCGCTGTGCCCCGTCCAAACCGACGGCACGTCGTCGATGTTCTTCGCGTAGCAAAGGATGTACTCGTGGCCGACGGCCACGCGCGTCGGGTTGTTGTCCGCCATCTGACGCCAAACAACAACGCCGAGGCGGTTGCGCTCGCCGAAGATCTCATCCATGAGCATCCCCAAGCGGAAGAACTCGATGTCGCTGATCGAGACAAAGCAGACGCCGTGCTCAGCGAGGAGCTGCCACACGAGCCAGAGGCGCGGGCCGAGGTAGTTGAGCCACTTCGTGTGGCGACCGCCATCCTCGTTGTTGACGTAGACCATGTCGTCGGCGTCGGCGTTTGGGTCGTGAAAGCGTGCGTCCGAGTACGCGAAGTCCTTCTTGCCGGTGTTGTAGGGGGATCGAGATACGCCACGTCGATCGCGCCCTGGTATTGCGACCGGAGCGAGACCATGACCTGAAGGTTGTCGCCCTCGATTACCCGGTTCCCGCTGGAGTCGCCGTACGACAGCTGGGGGAGGGGCTCCAGCATGCGGGGCGCCGGCATCCGAGTTCGGTAGCCCTTCCGGCCCTCCCAATGCAGATACATGCCCGGCCCCGCCGGGCGCCCGGGCGCCTTCGTGACCGGGTCGAGCGAGACTCGGCCGTTCGTGCTCGCGGCTGGTTTGTTGCGCATCTTCGCCACCTCTCTGATTCTCGCCTATTACGCGGCGTCGCGGCTTGCGGGCGGCTCGCCCGGTGCCAGCACGCCTCGTCCTCATGTGGGGACGAACGTATGTTCGCATCGCCTTGGGATGGGACTCTGTGCCTGAACCCCGTGTGGCCTCTCGGAGCACAGGCCGCGCCGGCCCTCGCCGCCGTAGGCTGAGCTCGAATGATGCGCCTCGTGCGACCAGTCCGCACGTTCCGTCGTGGTTCCGTCCGATCGTCGCGTAAGGGTTTGGGGTCGTGACGTGGAATAAGCCGGCTAGAAGAAGCGGAGAGGCCGAGCGGCCAGGCCCGACCCCTCCGCGGGTGCTAGGTGCTACTTCTCGTGTTTCGCCGGTTTGGGTTTCCCGTACCCTTCGCCCGGGTTGGGCGTCGGGGGCAGGGGCTTACCCTCCGTAGACACGACCTGCTCGCCGGTGTCGCCACCACGCGGTCCTACACGCGGATAGATTCCGCTGACCGGGGCGGGGTCGCCGGGGTGCAACTTCGGTGGCTTGGGCATTTGCCCTCACTCCTTTCTGGTCTCGCTTGGACATTCGGGTTTGGCACTCAAACCATCCGAGTGCCAAATCTCCAACCCGATTGTGGACCGACTATCGGACGCTGCCTGTCATGCAACCTCATCAGCGCCGTTCGCGGTCTTCAGCACCTCCCAGGTGAGCGCGTCTCGCGTCACGTCGTCGCTGGTGATCTGCTCCACGCGGCAGCGCTTGTCGGCGGGCACGTCCACGATCGAGACCTCGCGCGGCTCGGCCTCGGTGACGAGGATGCCGGCGAACTTGCCGCCGTAGACGTGCCCCCTGATGTGGTCGCACTCGCCGGGCGTCTCGCCGCAGATCGTGCATTCCGACTTGCGGACGATCATGCCGGTGCTCATGAACGCGATGTGGGGGAACAGCACGTGCTCAACCTGGAACGGGACCACGGCGAGCCGGCGGAACTGCGCTCCGATCGGGTGTGCGCGCAGCGCGCCCGTCCAAGCCACCTGCGCGTCCACCGTACGGTTCCAGGCGGTGCTCATGTCGCCCTCCTTGAAGGCGATCCAGAGGCGAAGCGTGCTCATGAGCGCGCCGGCAACGCATTCGCCGCAGAGGAGGCGCGCTGCGGAGTCCTCGTCGCCACGCTCCACGACTTTTGCCTTTAGGCGTGCCGCCTCCTGGACCAGCCCGTCGTAGGCGTCGGCCGCGTCCCGCTGGAGCGCGAGGCTGCGGACCGCGGGCAGCGCGGCCGCGTGCACGTCGTTGACCGCCTCCATCGCGGCGTCGAACTCGGCGATCTCCGGCACGTCCACGCGATCGGGGTCGTCGCCGGGGCTAGCCATCGCTGCTGGTGAGGTCCGTGACGGCATCCATGATCTCTCCGATCTTCGTCGCCGGCCCCTTGTAGGCAACGCTCACGCAGTCGCCGTTTTTGCGCTCAACGACGACCTTCAGGCTCGCGGTGTGGCGGCCGGGCACGCCCTTGAACAGGTCCGTGACGTAGTTCGTGATCACGCCGAGCGCGACGGCGACGAGTGCTGAGGATTCGCTGAGGAGCGCGGAGCTGACGAAGATCGTGGGGCCGATCCAGTCCGCATGGTGCTCGGAGAGGCGCGGGAAGGGCGCCTCCGGCGAGTCGAGCCGCTCCTCCTCCAGGTCGGCTTGGCGCCAGAGGGTGCGCACCGCAGAGTCGGTGGCCTCCGCCAGCAAGTCGTCGCCGGCGTTCGCCGTGGCGAAGTTTCGTGGCAGCATCGTGAGCCCGGTCGGACGCCGCACGCCGAGGGCGTCGGCACGTTCGGCGACAGAGGGGTACTCGCCGTATGTGATTGAGGCGCTTGTCACGGGCAACCAACCATCATCCTCCGCGCCTCGGACGGGAATGCGGTAGGCGCCTGTCGCCAGTTGACGATCGCGACGACCACGCGACCACCAACGTAAGATCGCGATGTCCAGCGTTGTCGTGGCGAGCCTGACAGCCTGCTTTGTTGGTTTGAAGCATGCGTTCCTGTTGCTCGGCCGCCTGGCGGTCCCGCTCGGCTGCACGGTCGTCCGGGCGGCGTACCCTGTTCGGGTGCGCTACTTGCAACGTGGAGCCGCCACAGCCTTCGGCCTGATCGCCGCAACGCTGATCGTCTTTTGGGCCGTCAAGGACACGAAGCCGTCGAGCGCCGCGGTCCTGCCGATCCTGTACGCGGCAACTCGGCGTGTCGGCCGTGACTTGGGTGATCACGGAGCGGCTGAACCTGCGCGCAGACCGCCGCTCCCGGCGCTCCGGAAACGACGAGATGAACAGCCTCATACGCCGCCAGTTCCGCGGCCTGAGGCGGCAGCGTCCGCTGCGCCGCCTCCTCGGCCACTCGCCCCCGAAGGAGCAGCCGCTTCCGCCGCCCAAAACGCCACCTGACCGAGCCCAAGAAAAGGGCAGCCAGCAGAAGGTCGCCGTGGAGCATGAGCCGATCCGGTGGGATCAGATCAACGAGCGGCCGCAGCCGGGCGAGGAGCCCATTCCGCTGGAGCCCTGGTTGGAGGACCGGATCGCCGAGCACGCGGCGCTGGTGCGTCAGCGGCCCGAACGTGGGGACCGCTGGTTCTTCGCGGCTCTCGGCCAATGGGACGTGCGGAACACCCACGAGCTACTGACGAAGGTCGCGCCCGACCAAGTGGACGGCTACTACCGCGGCGAGGGCATTCCCGGCTACCGACCGGGCCAGGAGGAGGCGTACTACGAGCGGCAACCCAAATGGCTCGTAGACAAGCTGCATGCCCTCGGCGGGCGCACGGCCGCATCGAGTGCCGGCGCGGAGGCTCCCCTGGGGTCGTCCTAGCTCCCGCCGCGACCCGCGGCACGCGCGCGTCTTCCCCGCCCAAGAAGCGCCGGCGGCGAAAGCGCGTCAGACCTCCGCGCAAAGACGATGCTCACCTGCTGGAGGTCGTTGGCGGCGTGTATCATCAGGTCGCGGTCGTCCGGCTCGAACTCATTGGCCTGATCCTGAAGAATCAACGCTATGCCGGCCAGGAGGGAGCCACCCTCCAGCCTTTGGACATCGCGCAGCACGGTTACGTAGCTCTGCGGCATCTGCCGACGCATCACGAAGGTCCGCATTGCCGCGTCAGCGAAGAACTGGCGATGCCCTCCCTTGGTACGACGAGCCCTGATGAGGCCAAGCTCGTGCCAGTGGCGAAGTTGATCATTCGTTGCACCCGTCAGAGTTGCCAGCTCTCCAATCGAGACCGGGTACGTGATACCGGGAAGCTGCGGGTGGCTCCCAGGATCTCTTACGAGGCGCTGCTCATCCTCGTTGAGCAAACCCCATATCGGGCTCCCCTCAACGCCAGCGAGCTTCGCTGCCCGACGGCCAGCCGCGGACACGGTTCGATCCGGCGGAAGCGCCAACAGCTCGCGCTGAGCGTCGGACGCGACGCCCGCGGCGCGAGCCCATGTTGCGATCCGTCGACGGAAGCCTTCGGGGAGCGATGGGTCGTCGTCAAAACCGGCACGGAACACGCCGTCCAGCCAATGTCCGAGCGGGTCGGCACTCCTTCGGAGTCGTTGTTTCGTGGCGGAGGGCACGTCGAGACTATATCACAAACTTGGGATCTAGATACGAGATTTACTCGTAGTCTACAGTAATCCAGCCTGTGGCCTGGCTCCACGTCGCAATGGCGACGATTGCGCCATCCATCGCCACTGGAATGAGCGGCGAGTCCATGAGCCAAATCCGCCCCTCCACGTAGGCGAACGGCGCCTCAGCCAATCCAGGGTCGATCACGAGCACGCCGTCCATCGGATGCTCGGGCCGGGATTCGCCGAAACACTCCCACCGAAGCTGCTGCCTTGTAGCTGCGGCGTAACTGAGGTCGAGTGCGTACACGCCCTCGCCATAAAGGCCATTGGACGGCTCAACCATCACCGGCCGAACGGCGTCCATATCGTCCGCACATTCCTCCGCGAACTCCTGCGTCGTGTAGTGGTAGAGACGATCGGGCAAGGCGCCCCGATCCTAGTCGGACGAAACTCGTGCCGCCGCTTGGTCCAGAGTCCAGATAGGTTGCCCGCAATGGCCGAGCTGACGCTACACGGCAGCCCCGTCCGGACGGTCTTTGATCTGCTCGGGAACAAGGAGGACGACATCACATACAGCGTGGGATGGGGCCTCGCGCAGAGCGAGGCGTTCACGCGCGCGGTCCTGGCCGAGGGATTCGGCGACGCTGAGCAGGGCGAGATCACCGCGATTCGGCTCCAAGAGAGCGAGCAAGGCACGGGCCGCACCGACGTGGAGATTGAGACCGAGCGCCTGCACCTCATCGTGGAGGCAAAGCGAGGCTGGACCCTGCCTCTGGATTCGCAGCTCCAGCAGTACGCTGACCGCCTCAATGCTCGCGACGAGCGAGACGGCCGCATCGCCGTGGTCTCGGAGTGCGCGCCGTTCTACCCGCCCGTGAAGGCGCTCCCGAACGTGATCGACGGCGTCCCGGTCTCGTACGTGCCGTGGAAGAGAATCGCCGAGCTTGCGGTTGAGACCGCCGGGGCGAGTCGCAGCCATGCCGAGAAACGGCTCCTCCTGGAGCTACACAGCTATCTGAAGGGGTTGATGACAATGCAGAACGTGACCTCAAACCTCGTCTACGTCGTCGCCCTCGGCCAGGACCCGCTCGACTGGTCCAGCATCACCTTCAAGGAGACCGTGGTGGATCGCAACTACTACTACCACCCGGTCGGCGGCAAACGGGGCGGATGGCCGCGGACGCCGCCGAATTACGTCGGCTTTCGCTTTGACGGCCGCCTCCAGCAGATTCGGCACGTGGAGCACTACGAGGTGATCACCCGCCCACACGACTACATCGCGGAGATCATGCCTGAGGCCGACTGGACGGAGGAACCCCATTTCCTCTACACGCTGGGCCCCGTCATTGAGCCGCCACGGCCGGTGCGCACAGGCAACGTGTTCCGCAGCCAGCGCGTCTGGTGTGCGCTGGATCTTCTCCTGACGAGCGAGACGATCCGCTATGCGAGGGACAAGACTCAGGAACGGCTCGCGAGCGCTGGGCAGGTAAGCGGCTAGTTTCGGCGCGAACCGAGAGCGGCCTCCCGCCGTACGTCAGGCGAGGTAGTCGGTCCATGCGTGACGGGGCGGTATCCGACGGCCGGTCCGCGTGGCCTCCTGGTCGCACAAAAGACGTTCGCGAATCCATCGGCTCGTCGCGCTAAATTGACTTCATGAAGTCAGATACACGTCGTGCCGTCGCGTACATCGCTGGGCGCGCAATATCGGGCAAGACGGCGTCCTCCGTCTACGACTACGACGAGGGTGGTCACCACAACTTCAGCGGGAGCGTGTCGTCTGACTCCGCCAATGTCTACGACTACGACTCCTCCTGCCACATCGGCGGACGGCTCGGTTCGCTGTACCACTACGGGCACGGTTCGCACCTCCAGCTAACGCTGAAGGGGCCGAAGTTCGACGGTTTTGACTACGACGAGTCGCAGCACTTCAGCGGCACCGTCCACGGCTCGTCCGTCACGTTGTTTGATTACGGCACGGGCACGCACTACAACTACTCGCTCTAGCCCGAGAAAAAATCATCTCTAGCGGTCGGGGCGTTGGATGGGCCGCGCCGGTGCAATGATGGTCGCGCGCCGGCTCCGGTCGTCTGCGAAGGCGTCATCTCCGCCCAGCACCTGGCAAGCGTCGGTGCCGTGTTGAATCCACAGGGCGGCGGTCCACGCCGCCAGGCAGGCATCAATCAGGTCCTCGCGATGCTTATAGGCCCGGTCGTTCAGCGGCGAGCCCTCGTCTAGAAGCTGTGCCGTAACGGGATGCGAGCGGAGATTGAGAGGCGGTGAGGCGTCGCCCAGGCCGGCGAGTCGCTGGATGAGCACGTCGCAGGCGGCCGCGCGCACAGGCCGCCACGCTGCCGTGGGGAGCCCCTTTGGCTTGCGCTTGTAAAGGGGGCGTTCGTGGTCGTAGCCGAACTCGTCGGCGCCCACGATCGTGGTGTATGGGTAGCACTCGCTGACCGCCCGACCGCTCGCCGGAGGGCCGGCGGTGCCATCGGCGTAGACCCAGCCCACGGCTTCAAGCTCGCGCATGAGGCGCACCCCGGCGAGGCGCGGGCTCCCGAGGTTCGTTGAGTTCGCCGAGACCTTCCAACGGCCGTAGCGTTGCCCGACCTGCTTCTCGCACAGCCGTTGTTTGTCCGGGTTGAGGACGAGAAGGGGAGCATCTACGAACAGCATCGTGGCGTCGGTTGCGTGCGCGTTCGCCCATGCGATCGTGTTCTCAACGCCCGTGGTCCAGCCGGCGTCTACGATCGTGCCGTCCTGATCGGATGCGACGACGCCCGTCTCGTTCGCGACGGTCGTGTCCGCCCAAGCCAGGTCTACGCCTAGCGCCCTCCAATCCATGCGACTCATAGGCCGGGCATTCAACACCACGAGGCCCCGGGGCCGGGCCGGACGCAACGGTCCGACCGGCCCGGAGCCCGATACCGCGGCTGCGGTTTACTTCCCACGCCCCGCCAGGTTCGTGACGCCAGCGCGGAGCATGAGCAAGAAGTTGCCCCCTGGCTCGCCGCACTCCCACTCCCTGATCCTGGGCGGCTCTGTGTCACTGCGAATGACCCGCGCCGTCCAGCCCTCCTCGCCGCCGAAGCGGTCCGCGGCGACCACGCAAATGCGTTCTCGCCCCTCCCCTCGGACCACCATGCCTGTGGTGCTGACTGCGGCGGAGACGGCGCCGTCGGCGGCGAGCCGGGCCGCGATCCCGCAGCAGTACGCGTAGCGGTCCTCCTTGTCCTGTGGCATCGCTATTTGATAGATGCCGAGCCCCTCGTCCGCGGTCGCGGTGAGCCTCTCGGTCACATCCCCGTCCGGCGGCAGGGTTGCCAGCTCCCTCTCAATGCTCTCCATGTGGGCGAGCGCGTGAAAGCTGGCCGACGTTACTGCAAACTGCGCTTCGTGTGTGGCTCCCTTCGTGTGTTTGTTGTGTGAATTGTTCATACCTCTAGAGGATCACGCCGTTGGAGCGCTGCAGCCGGGCTCGGCGTTTGTTCGAGCGTGAGTAGGTTTGACGACTTTTGTCCGGCACATCGGTGGGGTGGTGTGCGTAGAACGATCGACGAGGTTAGAGCGTAAAAGCCCTAATACGAGGGTCGGTCGAGCGACACTGGCGAGCCTTAAACGCCAGTGGCTTCGGCGCGGCTGCAACCGCGCCGAAGCCTGACACAGGAGGAGTGATCTCCCATGCAGGACAAGCGTAGTGGCTCCATTCCGTACGACGAGATAAGGCCCGTGGAGGCCGCGATCGTCTTCCTCCTCGTTGCCGAGGACTACCCGTGGTGGCTCCGGGAACTGGGGGAGAGGGTAGGTTGCCCAGCCGATGTCATCCGCATTTGCGTCGGGAGGCTGCAGGCCGACGGGCTCCTCGTGCGCGACGGCGAGACGGTGCGGGCGTCGTGGGCGGCGATCCGCTTGGACGAACTAGGGGGCTGGCGCGAGCTGGCCTCCGGTCGCGGCGGTAACGTGGGTCCGTGTCCCCAGCGCGACACAACCCGTACGACGGCGACCCGCCAAACACGCGGCTCGCGCAAGTGCGGCTGAGCCGGGGGGTCACGCAGGAGGAGCTGGCCGACGCGGTTGGCGTCACCGCGCCGACGTTGCGCCGTCTGGAGCGTGCCGAGATTGAGAACCCGAAGCTGCGCACGCTCGTGAACTGCGCCCTCGCGCTCGGCGTGGACCTCGCCGAGGTGCTGGAGGACGCCTGGCTGCAGTGGCTGCCGACGGACAGGGCGAAGCGGCCGCCGAAGCCAGACAAGTTCTGGCACCGCGTAAACGGCGGGCGGAGCAGCTGAGCCGTGCCGCGACTGAACGTCAAGGCGACCGAAATCACGGACCCCGCGGAGATGCTGGAACGCATCGCGTACCGCAACAAGCGCATCATCACCCGCGTTGACCGACACGACGACCCCGCGGCGTTCGCGAAGCACCTCGCGAGCCGCACCCGGTCGGACATCAAGCGCCTCGCAGACCTACTTGGGATCACGCTAGAGAACGGCTGACGGCCCGCCGTCGCCGCGCCGGACTCGAACAAACGTCGAGCCCCGCGTGCAGCGGCGACGGACCCCGCGATACCCCTTGGGTAGCCGGCGGACGACCCCAAAACTCCCGCTAGAACCGGCTTTTGGGCCTCTCGGGCGGGGTCGTCCGTTCGACGAGTTCGTGCCTAACAGCCCAAAACTTCCTTTAGGCTGTTAGTTGAATCCAGCGAGTCCACACCCCCTCCCAAACCATGCCAAAGCGCCGCTACCAACCACCCGACCGCCTCCCAGGCGCCACCGAGTTCTCCAAGGACCCGAGCCTGTGCGGCTCGCTGAACCTCGTCAGGCTCGTCAAGAGCCAGCCGTGGGCGTGGGACGCCCTCCGTGACGCCTGCGCCGGCCTGGAGGTCAACTACGCCCGCAAACGCGAGCCCGGACACTGGGAGCTGATCGCGGTCGCGTTCGTAGTCTCCGGCCACGTTGACGTGAAGCCGTGGTACTACGAGACCTCGGACGAGCTGTGGCGCGAGTGCGGATTCGCGTGCAGGCCGCCGTACAAACGCACGTGGATGCGGCTGCGCGAGCTGGAGAACGTCGCAGACGAGTTCCTGGAGGCCGCGGCACGCGTGATCCAGCGCTGCCGCATGCACGACGAGCGCGTCCTGGCTCACGTCCACTTTGATTTCACCGAGGACGAGACCCACGCCGCGCTCGTCCACGACTGCCAGCCCGGTGAGCCCTGCAAGCGCCGCTCCATGGCGACGCGCAAGGGTGGGCGCAGGACCCGGCCGGGCTCGGCGGTGCGACCGCTCCGCGCGGCGACGAGCCTCGCGCGCGAGCAACGCGAGGAGTGGAACGAACAGGACCCCAACCTGAGCGCGAGGCACGCGAGCGAAGCCGAACCGGAGAAGACGACGAAGGTGCGCCGCGGCGGGCGCGTCGTGAAGCGCGTGCTCATGGGCGGGTGCTGGTACACGACGCGCGACGTGGAGGCCGG
>JBEKYV010000200.1:0-6686 GCA_049510515.1 Solirubrobacteraceae bacterium
ATCAGACGCACAACGGTTTTCGAGACCGCCGCATTCAACCGCTCTGCCACCCCTCCAGGGGAGACCCGCTTAGGCTAGTAGATCGGGTGGCAGGGGCGCCGTCGAGCCGAGGCCGGGGGCCCGGTACCTACGGGTGTGTGTCACGAATTGCGTCGGCGGGGCCAGCGTGTCGGTCGTTGGTCGGCGAGGGACATCGGATTGGCCGGCTTTGGGCGCGCGGCGGGTGGGTTGTGCATTACTTTTTCGGCCCCCAACCCTTCATTTTGTGAAGTGGTTCGGGTTCGCGACAAAGTAAATGGCGGGATCGGGGTGGTCGATTCGTGGATGGGATGCGACGCACGCGAGCGCAGGCGTGCTGGTGGCACGCCGAGCACCGCGGGTGGCGCAGACCGCCGCGAAGCGACCGCACCGGACCGTCAGAGACTTTGTCGTGGACCCTTCGGGCTTAAAAAAGAGATCTACTACCGCCGCGAGGCGAAGAACTCTTTGAGCAGCGCCCCGCACTCTTGCGCCAGTAGGCCCCCGGCGACCTCGGGCCGGTGGTTCAGACGCTGGCTGATCTGCGATCGGCCCCCCACCACGTCCAGCACGTCCAGCACGCTGCCCGCTGCCCCCGCCTTAGGGTCCGGCGCACCGTACACCACGCGCGGCACCCGCGCCAGCACGATTGCTCCCGCGCACATCGCGCACGGCTCCAGCGTCACGTAGAGCACGGTGTCCAGCACCCGCCAGCTGCCCACCGTGCGCGCGGCCTCCCGCAGCGCCAGCAGCTCCGCGTGAGCGGTGGGATCCTGGCGCAGTTCGCGCTCGTTGTGGCCGGCACCCACCACCTCGCCGGCGCGCACCGCCACCGCGCCGATCGGCACGTCCTCGTGTTCCAATGCATGTTCGGCCTCGCGCAGCGCGAGGCGCATGAAGTACTCGTCACGCGGAAAGAAACGGTCGCTCACCATATCCTCCGCGAGGCGCTCCAGCTGAGGGTGGGCTCCTGTGGCGGCACGCGCCATCATCATTACCAATCCGATGTCCCGCCGCCTCATATCTACCCGGCCCTCCGCCTCCACCGAGCAGGCCGCCCGGCCTGGCTCGCCCGCCGCACAATCGCCCTCTCGGGCCAGAAGCCAACTCGCGCGCTGGTCGCTCTGCGCAGCCCTTGTGCTCGCCGCCGGAGGGCCACTGGCGCTCATTCCCCGCTCGATGTCGGCCGCCGCCGCGGGCCGCACTCCAGCCGAGCCCATACCCAGCTCCTCCCCCACCTCGTCGGCCGCAATCGCGCGCCGTGCTTCGGGCGAGCCCCACGCCAGCTCCTCCCCCACCTCTTCGGCCGCAATCGCGCGCCGCTCCCCGGGCGAGCCCATCCCCCCCTCCTCCCCCCCTTCTGCGGAAGCTCCGTATGCGCCCGGCAAGGTGGTGGTCGGCTACGCGCCCTCCGACACCCCCACCGCCAACGCGGCGATCGCGCACGCTGCCGGCGCGGTGGATCCGGTCGAACTGGAATCACACACGCGCGTGCTCACGCTGGGGGCGCGTGCGTCCGTCCCCGGCGCGCTTGCCCGCCTGCGCGATACGCGCGGGGTCGCGTGGGCCGTGCCCGACTACATCGCCCACGCCGCGGTCATGCCGCGCTCGCATGCCGCCGCCTCCGCGGTCCAACTGGGCCCCACCACATCGCTCATCGGGGTCGGGGCCGGATCGGGGAGGCGCGCCACAACCGCCACAGCCAGCGGCCAACCCTTCCCCAACGACCCCGGCCTGGCCAAAACGCCCGGGGGGTGGAGCCAGCTGCAGTGGAACTTCTCCGGCGAATACGGCGTCGAAGCGCCCGGCGCGTGGAACAACCTGATCGCCGACCACGCGCCCGGCGGGCGGGGGGTGGTTGTGGCCGTGCTCGACACCGGCGTCGCCTACGCCAATCGCGGCCCGTTTCGCATGTCGCCCGACTTCTACCGCTACCAGTTCGTGGCGGGCTGGGACTTCGTCGCGCACAACCGCTACCCCAACGACCGCAACGGTCACGGCACGGATGTCGCCGGCACGATCGCGGAGGCGACCAACAATGGCAAGGGCCTCACGGGGCTGGCGTACGGGGTGCGGATCATGCCGGTGCGCGTGCTCAACGCCGAAGGCAACGGCGACGCCGCCACGATCGCCAAGGGCGTGCGCTACGCGGTCAACCACGGTGCGCGCGTCATCAACCTATCCCTCGAATTCCCCAACGGGATCACCGCCTCCGACATTCCCGAGCTGATCTCCGCGCTGCGCTACGCCCACCGCCACCGGGTCGTGGTCGCCGCCGCGGCCGGCAACGAGGCACACTCCGCCGCCGCCTTCCCGGCGCGAGCGCCCAACGTGATCGCGGTGGGGGCCTCCACCGAACATGGGTGTCTCGCCTCCTACTCCAACTTCGGCACCGGCGTCACTCTGGTCGCCCCCGGCGGCGGGCCCGACGCCAACCTCCCGGGCGATCCCAACTGCAACCCCGACCTCGCCTCCGGGCGCGACGTCTTCCAGGTCACCTTCCTCGGCGTCTCCCCCCGCGTGTTCGGGATCCCGGGCGGCTACGAAGGCACCTCGATGGCCACCCCCCACGTGGCCGCCACCGCGGCGATGATCATCGCCTCGGGCGTGCTCGGGCGCCATCCCACGCCCGCGCAGGTCGAAGCCCGCCTGATCGCCACCGCGCGGCCGCTCGGCGGGCCCTCCGACAGTCGCCTCTACGGGGCCGGGCTGCTCGACGCCACCGCCGCCACTTCGCCCGGCGGGCCGGGGGCGGTTACACACTGAGTGTGAGCGTCGTACACAGTTTTTGTGTACTTGCGTGGGCGCGGCTCAGAGCACGCGCTGCTCGATCAGGCGCCGTCTCAGCAGCGGGTTGAGGATGCGGTATGCGCCGTGGCCGGTGCGCTCGATCATGCCGGCCTCCTGCAGCTTCCTTAGCGCGCGGTCGGCGTCGCCGCGGTGCATGCCCTCGGTGAGCGTTGCGCCGACAGCCACGCGGCGGGCGATCTTCAGCGCCTGACGGTGGCTGGAGCGGATCTGCTCGAGCAGCTGGTCCAGCAGCGCGCTGTCGCCGTGGTAGGCATTGTCGTAGCCCTGCTCCACCAGCGGCCCGTCGATCTTGCGCACGCCGAGGAGCACGCTGAGGAAGTGCACCTGCTGGGCGATCAGCATCGTCACCCTCGGGTGACCCTCGCCGAGGGTCACCAGCCGCGCGAGGGCGTCTTGCGCGATCTCACAGTTGTCTGCCGCGAAGCGCTCCCGCAGCCCCTCCCCCCACTCCTCGGGAGCGATCGGCCGCAGGTGGTAGAAGCTGCCAAACCCGCTCAGCGCGCGGTCCCCGGGGGCGAACAGGTCGCGCATCACGTGCTCGAGGCTCCCCGTGAAGAGGTAGCTCACCTGGGTGGAGCGCTGGAAGATCGCCCGCATCCGCTTGGTCACCGCGTCGGGGTCGCCGTAAGGGCGCCGCTCCCCCGCGAGCTCCTGGAACTCGTCGAAGAACACCACGCACCGCCTCCCGTCCGCCACCGCCACCCGCTGGGGGAGCTCCAGTGCCTGCGCCAGCGCCCGCTGCGGGTTCTGCGACGCCAGGCCGGGCGTGAGCGCCAGCTCCACCGCGTCCCCCAGCTGGCTTTTCAGCTGCATCACCACCGCCCCCTGCGCCGCCGTCAGCGCCTGCCTGCCCAGACGCCGCGCCTTTGGCAGAAGCTTGCGCAGTGCCGGCCGGTTGCGCAGCACCGCCCCCGCCAGCGTCTCCGCCAGCTCGGCGTCGTCGGCCATCTCGAACAGGTCCACCGCCGCCACATACACCCCCCGCGCGCGCACCTTGCTCAGCGCGGCGTCGCACACGCTCGTCTTGCCCGTCCGCCGCGGGCCCGCCATCACGAGGCTCGTCCCGTTCTCCAGCGCACCCGCCACTTGGCGCATGTCCTCGGAGCGGCCGATCATCTGGCTGGCCGGGATCGGCTCGTCCGTTGGGAACAGCTCCCCACTGGCCTGGCGGCGATTCTCTTGCTGTACACGAGTCATGTGTACATTGTACACGGTCAGCGTGTATTTGCTCTCAGCCGCCCTCTGCCCCGAACATCTAGCACACTCGTGAGTAACCAACTCGCGAGTAACGCACTCGTAAGTTTGCTGCATCCCAACCAACCCCGCGGTCGCACGCCGCGGGGTTGGCTCACGACTGCATCCGGCGGCTAATATCTCGGACGTGCGCCCGGCCATGCTCAACACGGACGTGGTGCCAAGGCTGCTGACGCGCGGGTTCGGCGTCCTCGTCGTCGTGGCGTTCTTGGTGATGCTCGCCGCCGGACACACATCAGCCGACGTGACGGGCGCGGCCGACGACCTGCGCACGGGGTGGTATCCGGACGAGCCCTCGCTGACGCCCGCGCTGGTCGCAGGCGGCAGCTTCCAGCAGGCATTCGACCGTACGCTCCCGGGTGAAGGGCAGATCTATGCCCAGCCGCTGGTCGCCGACAACACGTTGCTGGTGGCGACCGAGGACGACCGGGCTTTCGGGCTCGACCCCGTCACGGGGGAAATACGGTGGGAACGTGAATTCGGTGAACCGGCGGAATCCGAAAGGGATCCTGAAATAAACTGCGAAGACCTCGCCCCGAACGTCGGGATCACCGGCACGCCGGTGATCGACACCGAAACCAACATCGCTTACTTCACCTCCAACAGCTACATCACGAAAGAAGAAAAAAAAGAACACCCCGGCCGGCCCATCGCCTGGTACATGCAGGCGGTTGAAATGAGCAACGGCAAAGAGGCTCCCGGCTTCCCCGTCGAAATCGCCGGTGAAGCGGACAATATCCCTGGAGTCAAAGTGAAATTCTCAGCCCCCAAGGAGCTGCAGCGCCCAGCGCTACTGTTGATGAACGGAGTCGTCTACGCCGGGTTCGGGAGCCATTGCGACAACACACCTTTCCAGGGTTGGCTCGTGGGTGTCTCCGCGGCTGAACATCGCATCACCACGATGTGGGCCACGGCAGAAGACGGCGGCTCGATCTGGCAGTCGGGCGGCGGGCTGATCTCCGACGGCCCCGGGCAGATCCTGTTCGCCACCGGCAACGGCCCCGGCGACGGCGCCGAAGCTTTTCCGCTTCCCGGCCCCGGCGACAAACCGCCCGAAGGACGGCTCGCCGAGTCGGTCGTGCGGGTGGAAGTGCAGCCAGAAGGGAGCCTCAAGGCCACCGACTTCTTCTCCCCTTACAACAACAAACTCTTCGACGAAAAAGATCGCGATCTCGGTTCGGCGGCGCCGATCGCGCTTCCCTCCCAGTACTTCGGCACCAAGCAGGCGCCCGACCTGCTCCTCCAGGCCAGCAAGCAAGGAGGGATCTATCTACTCAACCGAGACGACCTCGGCGGGGTGGCTCAGGGGCCCGAAGAAAAGGACGACGTCGTCCAAACGCTCAAAGGCGGCGGTGTGTGGGACGGCGCCGCCCTGTGGCCGGGGGACGGTGGCTACATCTACGTGCCCTCGGTGTCGCCCGGCGAAGAAATCGGAGCGAGTAACGGATATCTGCGCACCTTCAAGTACGGCGTCGAACAGGCGACCGAAGAGCCCAACCTCTCCCTTGCCGCGATCAGTCCGGAAACCTACGGATTCGGATCGGGCTCACCGATCGTCACATCCAACGGCACCACCGGCGGCACAGCGATCCTGTGGCTCACGCAGTGCCCGCCCACCACCTGCGAAGGAGCGAAGCTGCGCGCCTACGACGCGGTGCCCAGCGAAGCGGCGCTGCAGCTCCTGTGGGAAGCGCCGATCGGCACCGCCACCAAGTTCTCACGGCCCGACGCCGCGGATGGCCACATCTACCTCGGCAACCGCGGAGGCCACATCTTCGGCTACAGTGCTCCACAGCTGACGCCCTCCACCACGTCGCTGAATCTCGGCACGGCGCTCACCGGCGCGCAGCTCACCGGCGAAGTGACGCTCACCAATACCGGGCCGGCCACACTCACCGTCGGCCCGGTGCGCGCGCCGACGGCTCCCTTCGAAGCGACCGGCCTGCCGAAGGAAGGCGCCGTTATCGAACAGGGCCAGACGATCACCGTGCACGTCGCCTTTCGCTCCGCCACGCCGGGAAGCTTCAAGGGCTCGCTCATCCTGCACACCGCAGCGGGTGAAACCGGAGTCGCGCTGTCGGGTTCGGCCGTCGCGCCGCCGCCTGAAGAACCCACCCCGCCTCACGAACAGGGCGCGACCGGGACGTCCGAACAAGGCAAAGCCGGGACGACCAGCCTGGCGTCCAGCGACCCGCTTGGCCCCTCGCTCACCCTCTCCGAACCGCTGGTGAGCCTCACGCATCCGCACCTCGCCTACCCGGCGTCCAAGCGGGGGCGGGGCCACCGTGAGCTCCGTCTCGCCTTCACGCTCTCGGCCGCGGGCACGGTGCAGATCGCGATCGATCGCCGCGTCCTCAGCCACAACTGCCAGCGTGGCGTGCGCGCGTGCATTCACGACGTCCCCACCAGCGTCAAGCTCAAGGTCGCGGGGCACGCCGGGAGGAACACGGTCACGGTCAACCTCGCGGGGCTGCCCGCGGGCGCCTACCGCGTGGCACTCGCGCCGCGCGCCCGCTCGGGTGCCGCCGGGAGCGCGCGATACATCGACTTCAAGACCCTACGCTAGCCCGCCCGCGGGCCGGCTTGCGCGTCAGGCGCTCGCT
>JBEKYV010000201.1:0-6669 GCA_049510515.1 Solirubrobacteraceae bacterium
GCACTGAGGAATTCCACCGTGGTCTCACCGGTCGCCATGCCAGGACTGTCCGCCGGCGCCTCAGCCACCCCCGCGCCAGCCTGTGGCTCGACGGGCTCGGCGGCATGCTCGCGGTGGGCGCGCTCGGCTGCAGCGCGCTGTTTGCCCCGGTGCTGGCCGCGACACACGGCGGCTCGGTCGAAGCCGCGTTCAACCTCGCCTACCCGCTGGCGGACGTGCTGCTGGTGGCGGTCGTCGTCGGGATGTTGATCGTCGCCGGCTGGCAGGTGGACCGCCCGTTCGCGCTGATCGCGCTGGGGTTTGCCGTGACGGCGGTCGCCGACGGCTCTTTCGTCTACCTGGAAGCGCACGGGGGCTATACGGCGGGCACCCCGCTGGACACGCTGTGGCTGCTCGGAGTGCTGGTCCTGGCGTGTGCCGCGTGGCAGCCCGACAGCGGGCGGGTGCGCGAGCGCTACACCCTGGTGGCCGTCACAGCCGCGCCCGTGGTGGCGGGTGCTGTTGCGATCGGCGTGCTCGTGAAGGAGGGCATCGAAGGGCACATGACAGGGGCCGCCGGTGTGTCGATCTGGCTGGCGGTGGCGGCGCTCGTCGCAGTCCTGTTGCGGCTGCTGGTCACCTCGGCGGAGAACGTCCGCCTGATCGCCTCCAGCAGCGAGCTGGCCAACCGCGACGCGCTCACCGGCCTCGGCAACCGCCGGGCGCTGTTCGAGGATCTGCGGATTGCGGTCGCCGAGGCAACGGCCTCCAGCCCGAGGCTGTTCCTGCTGTTCGACCTCAACGGCTTCAAGCACTACAACGACACGTTCGGGCACCCGGCCGGGGATGCCCTGCTGCGGCGTCTCAGCCGTAAGCTCGGGGAGCGGGCCGCGCCCGGCGGGGGCACCTACCGGCTCGGCGGGGACGAGTTCTGCGCGCTGCTACCGGTGACGGGCGATCCGGCGGATCTCGCCGCCGATCTCGCCGGCGCGTTGCTGGAGCGTGGCGAGCACTTCACGATCGGGGCCTGTTACGGCGAGGTGCTGCTCGGGCGGGAGGCGAAAAGCGCGGAGGAGGCGCTGCGGATCGCCGACCAGCGTCTCTACGCGCAGAAGATGCTCTCCTCCCTTCCGCCCGTGCCTAGTCGTGCGAATGGGCCTCGCCGTCGGTTGACGCGGGGGGGCGTGACTCCTCCGCCAGCGAGGTGATCGTCAGCACCCCGCGCGCCGCCTGCTCGAGCACCTCGGTGGCCTCCTCCAGCGAGCGCGCGTATAGCTCGACCAGCAGGTGCACGATGATCCGCGCGTCGTCTTCGTGCTTGTGGAAGCGCACGTGCGTGAAGAACTCCCTGACGCCGTGGTCGCCGAAGGCGGCGTAGGAGAGGGCGTCGCCCGCCTCCGGCCCCGAGCAGGTCTCGACGTCTTCGGCGTCCACCGTCACGGTGCACGAGGCGACCCACGGGGTGCCCGCGATCATCCGTTCCCAGCGGTCCTCGATCGGCTCCACGCGGCCGTTGGTGAAGCCGAGGTGCGGCTGGTCGTGCATGCAGTCCAGACACTGCACCACCGCCTCCTGCAGCTCGTCCACGACTTCCGCGCGCTCGCCGGTGTCGGGGTCGATCTTGTGGATCCCCTCGTAGTGGACCTGCACCTCCAGTTCCTGCGACCAGCAGCGGTAGCAGCGCAGCCAGCTGCGAGCGGTCGTCTCCGAGGCGGAACTCTCCATACAGCCATTGTATGCATGAGGCCTACCCAAACGTGAATGCGTACCCCGTGACCCCCGGCGCGAAGCGCAGCGTCAGGTGGTGGTGTTCGTCGTGCGGCAGCGAGACCAGCGTGTAGAGGCGTTCGCCCTGCACCGTCACGATGCCGTTGTGGACGTCGGCGCCGGCGTCGGCGGCGGGGATGCGGTGGCCTTCGAGCAGCACTTCGACGTGGCGCGGCACTTTGCCGGCGGAGCTCATCACGAGGTATACATGCCTGCCCTCCACGTTCGCTTCGATGCCCGCGTTCGCGACCGCGACGGCGGGCTGTTCGGCGATGCTCCAGGTGCCGGTGAAGGCGAAGGCGTCCAGTTCGAGGTTGGGGTGCGTGCCCGCGCCGTAGTCGTGTTCGCCGCCAACGGGGCCGTTCACCCAGCCCTGCGCGCGGGCGGTGCCGAGGTAGGTCTCGGGCGAGGCTTCGTCGCTCGGCACGATCACGCCGCTCGGGCGGCCCTTGCCGCCGACCTGATAGCCCGCTTCGGCGAGTAGTGCGCGGATCGCGGATTCGGTCTTGTCGTAGTCGCCCTCGCCGAACGACACGTAGCGCACGTCGCCGTGCGCGTCGATCAGGTAGTCGGCCGGCCAGTACTCGTTGTTGTACGCGTCCCAGGTGCCGTATTCGTTGTCCTGCACGACGGGGTATTTGATCCCGAACGTGGAGATCGCGCTTGCCACGTTGGCGGCGTCGTGCTCGAAGGAGAACTCGGGCGTCTCAACGCCGACGATCGTCAGGCCCTCGTTGTGGTAGGCGGCGTTCCACGCCTTCAGGTAGGGGAGCGTGCGGATGCAGTTGATGCAGGTGTAGGTCCAGAAGTCGACCAGCACCACCCGCCCGCGCA
Organism: Solirubrobacteraceae bacterium; assembly: GCA_049510515.1. GTDB lineage: Bacteria > Actinomycetota > Thermoleophilia > Solirubrobacterales > Solirubrobacteraceae > Palsa-744. The sequence goes on from JBEKYV010000201.1 coordinate 2,581, forward strand.
GCCCCGCCAGCGTCAGCGGCTGGTTTGAGTGCCCGCCCGCCCCGGTGTTGAACCAATCCTCGGTTTCTTTGAATTCCGGTGCGGTGGCCAGCGTGGGCAGCTTGCGCGCGTCGGCCAGCAGCGTCGCCTGGCTGGCGCCGTGCACGGCGACGGGGGTGCCCACGCTGGCGGTGAAGCGCGACTTGCGCCCGGTGATCTCGTGCAGGCGGCTTTCGACGGCGTGCGATTTCTCAAGTGAGGCGGTGAGGTTGACGTTGGGGATGTGCTGGGCGATGTACTGGTCGAAGCGCACGTCCTCGCCGGTGATGATGACCAGCGCCGTGACGACCATGATTGCCCCGAGCGTGCGCTGCAGCGCGGGCCCGCGGCCGGCGGCGCGCACCCGCTCGAACAGCGTACGACCGCCGAGCGTCAGCGCCAGCAGCACCGCGGCCGAGCCGAGCGTGTAGGCGATCCCCACGGCGACGCTGCGCCCGGTGGCGGCGCCGACGGAGATAACGGCCGCGAGGATCGGGCCGGCGCAGGGGGTGTAGACGAAGCCGAGCGCGGCCCCCACCAGCAGGCCGGAGCGGAAGCCGTCCCCGCTTGAGCGCGGCCCGAACGCAGCTAGGCGCGACATGCGCGCCTCCACGCGCTCGCCGAGGCGAGGCACGAGCAGGATCGCGCCGGCGCCGAGCAGCACCACCACGGCGACCGCGCGCAGCGGGTCCGAGCCGAGGCCGACGCCGTCTGCCACCTTCGCGATCCCGACGATCGTGATCGCGAAGGTCAGGCTGAGGCCCAGCACTACGCCAAGTGGCCGGCGCCGCCCGCCGGCGCCTCCGGAGGCGAGCAGCGCGGGCAGCACCGGCAGCACGCACGGGGAGAGCGCGGTCCCGGCGCCCGCGAGCAGGGCAAAGCCAAGCAGGATGACCATACCGTGCAGTCTGCCGAAGTCGGATTGCGTTACGCGGCGATTGCGTTACGCGGTGGTTCCCCTCTGCATGCGGACGGGGGCGCCAAAGGGCGCCCCCGTCCGACGATTACTGTCGCGCGACCGCTGCTACTTGTGGTGGTGGTGCGACGAGCGCTTGCCTTTGATCGTCACCGCGAAGGTGTTCACGGTTGCGGTTCCACCAAGCGATGATTTGTAGGTGAGGGTCGCGACCAGGTGGACGGTCTTGCCTTTCTTCAGCAGCGACTTGATCTTGCCGGAGAGGTGGACCGTCAGCGTCAGCGGCACGCCCGCCGTCCCGTTGGCGGTGGTCGTGCCGGCCACGGTGGTGGAGGGACGGCACTTGCCTTTGATCTTGACCTGGCCCGCCTTGCACTTCTTCGACTTCTTCGCCTTGGCCGCCGTGGCGGAGGTGCTGGCGATCGACGCAGTGGGCACCGTCACCACGAGCGTTGCCGTGCCCGACTGGGCGGGGATGAACGTGATCGTGATCGTCCCATTGGGGTTGGCGACGACGCTCGCGATCGTGAAGCTGCTGTTGGGTGGGGGCGGGGGGGGAGGGACTGCAACCGTCAGCACCTCGCTGCCGCAGAGGCTTCTGCCCGCAGCGAGCCCTCCACCGCCGGAATAGGCAGCCTGGAAGTAGTAGGTGCCAACTGGCAGTGTCACGGACCCGGAGGCCGGGAACACGCCGTTGTTTACCACTCCGCCTCCGACTTGGGTCTTGATCTGGGTCGTGCAGCTGGAGTCGCTGAACACGTAATAGGTGATGCGCCCGCTCTGCGGCGCGCCGGCCACCGTGACGGTGTCGTGGACCGCTGTTCCGGGCGGCACGGTGATTTGCGCTCCGCTGGCGCCATTGGAGGCAACGAGGTTGGTGCTGACGGTTCCTGCGGTGACCGGTGGGGTGCCGAAGGTCATCGTCTCGTCTCCGCACACGCTTACCGCTTCGGAGTTCTTTGCGTCGCCTGTATACGTTGCCTGCCAGTAGTAGGTGTGGTTGGTTGCAAGCGATTTGCCGACGGGGTTGGAAGGTTCTGCAGCGCCGTTTGTGACGGTCTTTTCGCCCGCTTGCGCCGCCAGTTCCGTGCAGTTGGCGTCGCCGTACACCCTGTACGTGACCTTGCCCGTTGCTTCAGAAGCATGTTCTCCGGCGAGCGTGGCGGTGTCAGTCACTTCGACCGGTGCTGGGACGGCGATGGTGTTGCCTGTGGCACCTTCCCCTTCAGTGGTAGCGAGCATCGTCGCAATAGTGTCGTTCACTTCCCCTGCTACGAGAGAGGTTCCATAAGGCGGAGCCTCCAATGTGAAGTACGTGTATTGCCCTGGCTGCAGTGGTGTCGTGAAGTCGACCGTTCCACCGTCAGTCGATTCGATGGTGAACGTGTTGTCCGGGCCGTAGTAGTCGGTGCCATCTCCGAAGGTTGTTTCTTCGGGGGCCCCGAATGGGCAGCCTTCTGGCTGAGGGGAGATCGATGAGCTGCAATCGCCGTCGCCGTCGAAGCCAAATACGCCGTCACCCGAGCCTGCGACGCCGACGTGAATGCTTGCGAGCGGAGCCGTCGAGTCATTCTGGACCGCGACCGTCACATCGTCGCTACCGTCGTAGTAGGCCTGCGATCCGTCCCGGAGAATCCGAGGCGGCACTTTGGGGTTCGTGCTTGTGACGTCGATCAGGAACTGGCAGCTCGTGTCCAGGCCAATGGCCGGACACTGGGTGAAGGGAGGAGTCGTTGGCCCTGTCGGCGGTCCTTCAGGGCCCGAGGCGAGCGCCCCCGGCGCCAGCATCCCGAGTCCGGCGGCCACGAACACGAATGTCAGCAAGCCTTTGAGTTTGCTCATCTGCAAATACTCCTTGTGTGCGCGGTCGTCAGGACGGTGAGGCACTCTACGCGATCCCCGCCCGCAGCGTGGCCTCGAAATCGCTGCCCGGGATTGGGCCGACGCACGGGGTGGTTGCCCCCGCGTCGCGGTAGCGGTTGAGGCCCGCGCTGACCGCCGCGGCGTCGCCTACCGCGGTGAGCTGGGTGAGGAAGCGCTCGGAGATCGCGGCCCCCATCTGCGCCGCGTCGCCCGCGGCGGCATCGAACGCCTCGATCTCCGCTCCGAAGCCGGAGCGCTCCAGCATCGCGCGGTAGAAGGGGAGGCCGAAGTAGGGGAGCAGGTCGCGGCGCATCGCCGCGTGGGGGGTGGCGGGATCGTCCACCAGCGCGGTGGGCACCGCCGGCACCACGTCGAAGCCCTCCAGCGTCTTGCCGGCCCGTTCGCGGCCCGCGGTCACCTCGGGGATCACCACGTCGCGGATGTACTCGGGGCAGCACAGCCACAGCAGCACGCCGTCGGCCACCTCGCCGGCGAGACGCAGCATCGCCGGGGAGAGCGCGGCCACGTAGATCGGCAGCTGCGGGCGTGTGTCGAGGCCCCAGAGGTGGAAGCCGGTCTGCCACTTCTCTCCCGCCGGCGGGTCCTCGCCGCACAGGATCGCGCGCACGATCGCCACGTATTCGCGCATCTCGCGCACGGGGTGGTCGATTGTTTGGCCGTGCCAGCCCTCAACCACGGGGCGGTGCGAGACGCCGAGGCCGAGCGTCAGGCGGCCTTTGGAGATCTCGTCGATCGTCGCCGCCGTCTGCGCCATCGTGGCGGGCGTGCGCGTGTAGATCGGCACCACGCCGGTGCCCACCCTGATCCTGCTGGTGGCCATCGCGTAGGCGCTCAGCACCGTCAGCGACTCCCAGCCGGCGATGTGCGTCACGTACACCGACTCGTAGCCCAGTGACTCGGCGAGCTTCACCCGCTCGATCGCGCCATCGATCGTCTTGCCCGGCGAGATGAAGCAGCCCGTTCCCACGCGGGGGAGCATACCCGCCAGGCGTCGGCCAAGCTATGGGCGGCGGAGCAGGACGTAGACCAGCGCGATCGCGAACCCGATCTGCCCGAACGCCAGCGCCGTGCCGAGGTTGGACGCGCCGAGCGCTCCCGCCAGCGCGGCGGCGGCCATGAACGCCCCGAGCATCGTTGCGAGATCGCGTGCCATCAGCCAGACATCTTGCCTAGGCGTGCCATCAGTCGTCGGACATTATGCCTTCGCGTGCCATCAGCCCGACATCTTGCCTGCCAGCGCCGCTGCGAGCGCCGCCTCGTCCAGCGTGGGG
>JBEKYV010000202.1:0-6662 GCA_049510515.1 Solirubrobacteraceae bacterium
TCATGGGAAACATAGAGGTTCAGCGCCCCCGCGACCGCCCCTGGAGCCAGCGCCCCCTTTGCGACAAAATACACATATGAGCCTTCTTCTGAGATCTGCACCACGCCCTGCACGGCGGCGCCTTCCGCTATATCGGCCGTGTCGACCGTCAGGTCGGTCAGCCTGCCGCTTTCCAGATCGTACTCGTACAGGTTCGCCGCGTTATCCGCCGGGCCTGTGTAAGCATCGTCGGTCAACTCTTCGCTGCTGGTGAAGAAAACCTTTGCGCCATTCGCACTCGCGCCCCAATAGCGCGCCGGCCGCGGACCATTGGGATCGGCGCCATTCGTCTTCTGCGACGCGGAGACCTCCACCGTACAGGCATCAGTAGACACCGTGCAGTTCCCTTCTCCGTCAAGTGGACTCTGTTCCTGCCCAGCGTTCTCACGCACATACAACCCCCCATTGCTGAAGAAGACGCGCGAACCATCGGAAGACACCGCATGCCAGAGATTTCCTACTCCTCCTTCGGGAACATCTCCGACATCGCCCGCCAAGCCGCCATTGTTGGTGACATTCACCGGCGTCGGCGTGCCTTTGCCTTCAACCCACTCATAGGCGAGAGCGTCATATATGTACGATGCGAAAACGACATGGCTGAGATCGGTGGAGGCCCCCAGCACGCTAAGCCCTTCAAATGTATACGGTTCTCGATTGGTGGGGGCATTTGACAGCCACTGGTAGGAGCCAGTGGCGAAATTGGCCAAGTACAGTTCCCAAAACCCAGCGGGAGCTTCGCTGCTCAGCGGCGCATCAGTTGTCGCGACCCCCTTCGAGAGTTCCGGCGTGAAGACCATACTTTCGTAGGCACCAGCAGTCAAACGCGGCGATTCGTACTCTTCGAGTGGTGGCGTGATCGATTCGGTCGACCAGCCCTCCGGCCCACGTCGAGAGATATATTCATCCGCAATGAGAGAGCCCAAGGGATCGGCAAAGGAGCCAGAAGACTGAAACTCGATCGCGTCACCAGACACCGCGGCACGACTGACGAACGCACCAGAAGCAACGTCAATGGCTTCACCCTCAGTCGCATCCTGGCCGTTCTTTTCTACCGGGGAGACCATCTCGTATGCCCGGCAGTCCGGGAGCTCAAGCCCATAGGGCTGTTCGGCGCGCAGCTGTTCGTTCGGACAGCCGCCCGAGGATTCCGACCCGGGGGCAACCGGTGTCGTCAGTGCTTTCCCGGGACCGTAGAACGTTTCGATTTCATCGACCGCGACCACCCGGTAGTAGTACCTGGTGCCAGGCTGCAGCCCCGTTACCCGCACGCTGACTGACACGCGACTCGTCCCCGACCCGATCGCCTGGCTGGGCACTGGCAGGCTCGTGCCGTGTGATGTGCTAGAGGTGTACGGGGTCGTGTCGTATTCGAAGTGGTAGCTCGTGCTCGATTCGTTGGGGTCGATGTCGGCTTGCAGGGTCGCGGCGGTCGCTTCGACGCTCGTGGTCTGCTCTTCGGTGATCCCCGCCCCGTGGGTCGTGAACGTCACCGCCGGCCCGATCACCGTTTCGTTCGCCGTGTTGCGCTCGAGCAAACAGAACGAGTACTGCGCGCCCGGAAGAAGCCCCGTCACGGGCACCGCCGCTTCCTGCCTGCTCCCAGACGCCGCGGTCACGTGCGTCGCTTGGTCTTCATCCGGTTCGCCGCCCTCGCATTCCGTCGCGGACTGCCGGTAGAGGAATTCATAGGCGGCCGGTTCGCCTGTGACCGTAGCGTTGGGGCTCAACACGCCCTTCAACGTCGCCGTGGTGACACCAACGGGTTCCGCGGCGAGCGTTTCCGGAGCTTCCAACGCGGTGATGAAATGGACGGGCAAGCTCACCGCTTCTTCGGTTTTGGCGGCGTTCTCAACGTGCAGGCAGACCGTGTACCCGGTGTTGGGCGTGAGGCCCGACACCGGTTCGGAGACCCCTTCGCCTTCCGCACCCAGCGACATGCCAGGCGGTTCGGGCGCCTTGCTTTCGCCCTTGCATTCCGTTTTCGAGACTCTGTAGAGGAACTGGTAGGTGCTGCCCAGTTCCCCCAGGGATTTCGGGCTCAACACGCCGTTGAACGTCGCTGCGTTCTCCGTGACCGCTTCCACTTTCAGTTCGGGAGTTTCCGGAGCGGCGGCCAGCGCCGGGACACTTCCCAGCGTCAAGAGAACAACCAACGCACACAACACAACCAAGCCGATCGAGAACGGCTTACGAAGACCTACAGACATATCTCCTCCTCCAAAGCAGAGGGGAGATCCCCTCGATCGGTGAATAACGACGCGCCCAACGGCCCGCCGGCACAAGACTCATCATCAGCGGGGGTGTGCATCCGGATGCTCCGTGCGACACCCTCCCCCTTCGCGGTCAAAGCCCACGCGTTGGGCTCACCCTTCACACGCCCCGGCCCCGTTTTGGCGAGCAACCCCAGGCGCTCAAGCCGCGCCAACAGCTTCGAGACCTGGCCAGGATCGGAGATCCCCGCCCGCTCGCCCGCCTCGCGGTTGCTCGAACCCGGATGCTCCTCGATCCCTTCCAACACCCGCGCGGTGCGATACGTCAACCGCATCGAGACACCATCCAACGGATCGTCCACGCCCTCCGCGGACCCACGACCCGAGCGCGCAGACCGCGTGGCGGGAGCCGGCGACGGGCGCAGCTGCTCGCGCCGCGCCGCCGAGGCCCCTTGGTAGGGCAGCACGATCATCCCCATCAACTCCCCAACCAAGCTCGTCAACGGCCGGCGCTCACCCCGTAGCAGCCGCGCATACACGATCGAGAAGGCCGCCCCTACCAGGCCCTCCGCGGTCAGCGGCGTGCACTTTTCGCCCCGCACGCTCAGCAGACGCCCCTCGTCCACCACGCCAGCCAGCCGCGCGAGGACCGCTTCGCGGCGCTCCAGCACCCGCGGGCCGCCACGCAGCGCCTGCACCACCAGCACCCGCGCCAGCACCGGCTCACGATCGAGGAACACGAGGATCGCGAGCAGCCCGCCACGCACCCGATCGCGCCACGCCAAACCGTCCAGGCCCGCGGCGGCAAGCTCTGCGACCAGCAGGCCGAGGATGTCCTCGACGACCGTCGCCAGGCACTCTTCGCGGTCGGCGAACAGCTCATAGAACGTGCGCCGCGAGACCCGTGCGCGCGAGGTGATGTCCGCCACCGAGGTATCCGGGTACCCCAGCTCGTCAACCGCGCGGACCGCCGCCGCCAACAGCCGCGCGCGCTGGATCTCCACGAAGCGCTCGTGCTGGGTGCCCTGCGACCGCTCCCGGCCCCGACCCCGCGCGGCCCGGGCAGGCGCAGTGGACGCGCTCGAAGCCTTGACCCCACGCCGGGTCGTCACACGCGCCGGCATCACGCCGCCCCACCGATCGGACGCGAGATCTCCCGCACGGGAGCCACATAAAGCAGCCGAATCCCACCCCGCTCGGGGTGGGAAGGCAGGCCCGTTAAGGCCGGGCGATCAGTGCGCTTGCGCCCACCACTCCCCTTTCCCCCTACGGGGGAACCCGGACGGCCCGTCAGAGCCGAACGGAGGCGGGCGTTATGAGGCGAAGAGAGAGAGAGAGAGAGAGAGATGCGACAGCGCCATGCTGGCGCATCTAGCATCACCCTTTTCGAAGGGGGCGAAGACCCCCGTCACGTTTCTCCCTCCAGAAACCACGCTCAAACCAACTCCCTCATAACGCTTCGACCCAGGCCCTCTCCCGAACTGATCCCCTGCTCGCGCGTCGAGTCAACCACAGGTCGGTTGACCCAAACCCGGTCTTATGTCTTCGATCGACCACCCAGGGGTGGCCAACAACAACGAGACCGTACCACGGGCAACTCTTTCTGTCAAGTCCCCTACGTCAGCCGCCCCGAGGCGCCGTCGGCAACAACATTTGCATTCCTTCCAATGCGATGCAAATTGCGGCGGAACCTGATACGGTGCCCCCCGTTCGTGCCGAATCCTCCTTCCCACGGGAAGGGCGAGCGGGGGAACCAGTGCGGTCCGCATAGGACCGCGGGGGCGAATCGCCACGTTTTTGTGGCGTAGCGCATTGCGCGAGCCCGACAGCTAACCCCGTAGGCGCCACCGCAACGTCGAAAGGATGTGCTGCGCCCATGCCGGGATACGCCCGTGACCTCGCCACCCTCGAGCCCTGGGAGGCCTCGCTCGCTCGCTCGCGTGCGCGTCGCCGCCGTGACGCCGCCGCCCGCACCGCCAAGCGCGGTGGGAGCTCGAAGCTTGCCCTCGTGTCGCCGGTATCCCTCGCCGCGCTGATCGACGCCCGCCGCGAAGCGGCGCGTGACCTCTCCGAACGCGAGCCGTGGGACCTTTCCCTCGGGCGCTCCCGTGCCCGCCGCCGCGCCACGCAGCTGCGCTTCGTGCCGGCATCCTCGCGCGCCAAGCGGCTCTCTTTGGGCGCTCTCGTGGCGCTCACCGCCGCGCCGGCCGCGGCGCTGCTCGACTCCGGCGGCAGCGTCGCCGTCGCGGGAGCCGCGCCGGCCGGGCTCGACCCGATCACGACCACCAGCCACCACATCACGCTGAGCGCGGGCAGCGAAGGCCGCCAGGTGCGCCTGCTGCAGCGCGCGCTCGGGATCGCCGAGGACGGCGTGTACGGGCCCGCAACCGAAGCCGCAGTGCGCCGCTTCCAGGCCACGCGGGGGCTCAACGTGGACGGCGTCGTCGGCGCCCACACCTCGCACGCGCTCGCAGTGCAAGCGCCGCCGGTGCTCTCCGGCGCCGCCGTGCTGCGCGACCTCGCCGGGGAAACCAGCGAACCGGCGCTCGGCGAAGTGCGCGAAGCGGTCTCCTCTCCCGGCTCCTCCGGCACGCTCGCGGTCGCCGGCAACCCCGAAGGCGCGGGCGCCGCGGTAGGCACGTCGACGGTCTCCACCGTGGGCTCGGGCACGGACGGCGCGGAAACGACGAGCGGCGCCGCAACCACCAGCGCTGGCAGCGGCGGCACCGTCGCGCTCGCGGGCCCCGACGCCTCTGGCACCTCGGCCACCGCCGCCGAAGCGCCCGCTCCCGTGGAAGGCACAGTCACCGTGACCGCCACGGGCACCGATGAAACCGGGGGCACCGCGATCCCGGCCGGTGCCGGTCCGACCGGCAACTACGCGGCGCCCGCGATCCTCGAAAGCTCTGGCGGCGACTCCCCTGGGGAAGCCGGCTCTGCCGGCGCCGGCGAAGAAGCCGCGGACGAAGCGGGCACCGGCGGTTCCGCCGGCACGCGTAGTGAACACGCAGCGGGCGAAGCCTCCGCGCACGCCACAACCGCCGCGGTGGAGCGCCTGCAGGCCTCGCTGCACGTCGCCGTGGACGGTGAATTCGGCCCCGCCACCGAGCGGGCGATCCGCAGCTTCCAGGCTGCCCACGGGCTCACCGTCGACGGCGTCGCCGGGCCTGCCACCTGGCGGGCGCTCGGCGCGCGCAGCCAGCCCGAGCTGACCCCTCCTCCCTCCGCGCTGCCGGTGGCAAAAGTGCGCCCCGGCGCCCACGGCCCCGCCGCCGGGCCGGATGACCAGACCGGCGTGCAGCTCGGCGGGACTGGTGCAGGCGGTGGCGCGGCGGGCGCTCCCCTCCACCTCTCTCGCGGCAGCGCCACACGGCGCCTGCAGGAAGCGCTGCACGTCTCCGCCGACGGTGAATTTGGCCCCACCACAGAGGCGGCGGTGCGCCACTTCCAGGCCGCCCACGGGCTCGAAGCCGACGGCGTCGTCGGCCCCGCCACGTGGAGCGCGATCGGCGTCACCGGCGCGCCGATCCTACACGCCGACCGGGCCTACTTCCCTCGCTCTAGCCCCGCGGCGGGCGGGAGCAGCACCTCGACCGCCGGCGGCGACGCGGCCCCTGGCGCCGCCTCCTCGAGCGCCGAAGGCGTGGTTGCCCGGGTGATCGCCGCCGCCGATGAAATCGCCACCCGGCCATACGTCTACGGCGGCGGCCACGGCTCGTTCATCTCCGACGGCTATGACTGCTCGGGCTCGGTCTCCTACGCGCTGCACGGCGGCGGCCTGCTCGCCGCACCGGAGGACTCGACGGGCCTCGAGTCCTACGGCGAAGCCGGCCCCGGGCGCTACATCACGATCTACGCCAACGCCGAACACGCCTGGATGACGATCGACGGTCGCCGCTACGACACGGTCGCGCTTGCCGAAGACGGCTCCCGCTGGGGCGGGGCCTCCGACGATGGCGGCGGCTTCGTGGAGCGCCACCCGGACGGGTTGTAGGGGCTACGGGCCACGCCCGATCGCAAGACCCAGAAGCTCGGCAGCCTCCACGACGGCCGGGTGCACAACCGTGAGCTGCTCGACATCGTCGAGGCTCAGTTGGGGCTCCGCGCGATCGAAGAGCGTGAGGTTGATCAGACTTGCCTCAAGCGTTGACCACCAGCGCAGGCCAACCGCCTCGGGGTCCTCATCGAATAGGCGCGCCGCGTACGCCTGCGTGACCGTGCGTGCGCGCGTCGCCACCAGCGATGGACGCAGACCGCGGCCAACCAGCACACGCGGGACGTCGAGGTCCACGAGCCGCGCGCGGTCGTCGAGCCCCAAACGTGCCAGCGCCAACCGCAGGCCCGCCTTTACCAGCATCCCCCGGGAGAGCGTCCCGCTCGCGCGAAAGGGTGCGAGCGTCTCGGCGACCGCCG
>JBEKYV010000203.1:0-6620 GCA_049510515.1 Solirubrobacteraceae bacterium
CGAAGGGGGCTGTGTACGCGCACTTCGGCAGCAAGGAGAATCTGCTGCTGGCCTTGGTGGAGGAGCACCTCGCCGGGCAGGTCGCCGAGCAGCTGGAGTTGTTCGACCGCGAGCGCGTCACCTGGGAGCGGCCGCTGGCCGGCAGCGAGCGCTGGATGAAGGGTGTCGAACAGGACCCCGACCGTTTCCGACTGTTCATCGAGCTGTGGGCGCAGGCCCAGCGTGATGAGCCGCTGCGCTTGCGCCTCGCCGGGGCACTCGTGAAGCTGCGCTCCACCTTCGCGGGCTTTGCCGCGGCCAGCGCCGCCGACGCCGGCCTGGAGCCCCCGCCGCGCGCCGAGCAGCAGTTTGCCAACGTGATGATGGCGCTCGGTCTCGGCCTCGGGATGCTCGAGCTCACCGACCCGGGCACGGTTTCGCCATCGTTGCTCGGCGCCACGATCTCAATACTGATCCGCGCGATGGAGACCAGCCCCGAGGCCCGCGAGCTGATCGCCGGGTTCGCCGCCGAGCACCAGCGGCGCCAGCACGCGGTTGGCGAGTAGCCCAAGGCAGCCGAGGTTGGCGAAGCCCGGCCCCTGGCTGAGCGCCGCCAACCCAGGGATGTAGAGCCGCGGGCGCATCCCCTTCAGCTCCAATGCCCGTCCGATCGCCACATCCGCTTCAGGCGGACGCTCCCACACCGGCCCCGCCTGGCGCTCGATCTCCGCGCGCAGCGCCGGGGAGAACAGGCCGCGCAGCTGCTCCAGCAGGTCGAACCCGGTGCAGTTGATCAGGTAGTCGTGGCGCGCGCTGGTGAGGCCCTCCGCCGAGGCATAGTCGACGTACACGCCGTCGCCCTCCTCGCCGTCGCGCTCGGTGTGCGAGCCGACGTGCATCACGCGGCCGGTGACGAAGCGGCAGCGCTCGTCGTAGGCGATGCTCGCCAGCGTCCCCGGGTCAAACACGCCGCGGTCGCAGTGCTTGACGAAGTCGCGGCGGGTCTGCACATCGAGCGCGCTCCAGGCAACCTCGTCGGGGTTGGAGAAGACACGGTTCTCCAGAAAGCTCTCGCCGCGGCTGAGCGGCAGCAGCGGCGTATACACGGTCATCCGTGCCGCGGGCCGGAAGTCGCGCAGGAAAGCAACCGCGCTGAGCGCGCTCTCGCCGCCGCCGACGATCGCGATCTCGCAGCTGCGCTCCGGCGGGATGCGCGCCAGCTCGCCGCGGCGGCTGTCACAGTGGAAGATCCGCGCCGCCGCGTCGGAGTCGTGGGGGAGGGCGCGGTGGATGCCAGGGCCGGTGAGCACCAGCGCGTCGCACTCGTACTGGCGCTTGCTGGAGGGCGTTAATACCTCGACATTCCAGCGCTCGCCACGCTCGGGCAGCGACACCTGCGTGACGCGCCCGCGCACGATCCTGACGCCCGTGCTCGCCTGGGCGAGCACCCAGGTGAGGTAGCGCCCGTAGTCGCGGTGCTGCACAGCCGGCGAGCCCGCGTTCACCCAGCGGGCGTACTGGCCTTTGTCGATCATGTACTGCTGCCAGGTGAATGGCATCATCGCGCGGTCGAGCTCCGCGCCCAGCTCGCCGAAGGTGTTGGAGCTCTGGTAGGGGAAGCCGATGTCCTTGATCGGCGGGATCGCCAGCGGCTCCTCGCCCGAGGTCATCCCGTTGCGCCCCAACCACGACGCCGCCACCTCGGTCGCCTCGACGATCGTCAGCGAGAGCGGGCCGGCGCCGAGCGTGTTGAGCGCGTGGGTCTTCGCCGCGAGCGCCGTGGCCTTCGCGCCGGCGCCCACCACCAGCAGGTCGATCCGATCGCTCACGCCGCGGCGAGCGTCGGCGCGTTGGCGCTGCCCGTGCGGCGGCGCGTGACGATCACCGGCGCCTGGTCGCCCGGGGCGAACGCGACCGAGCTGCGTGTTGCCCGCTGCGAGCCCGTGGCGGGGGCCGGCGCGAGCTCCACCTCTTCGAGCACCGTCTGCATCACCCGCTTCATCTCCAGCTGCGCAAACTGCGCCGCCACGCAACGGCGCACGCCGCTGCCGAACGGGATCCAGGTGTAGTTCTCCGGCGCCTTGCCGAGGAAGCGCTCGGGCGTGAAGCTGAAGGGGCGGGGGTAGATGTCCTCGCGGTGGTGCACGAGGTAGATGCACGGCGCCACGATCGTGCCGGCGGGGATCTCGTGTCCGGCGAGGCGCATCGGCTGCACCAGGCCGCGCATCACCAGCGGCACCGCCGGGGCGAGGCGCAGCGTCTCTTTCACCACGGCGTCGGTGTACTCCTCGCCGCCCACCGCCACCTCCGCGCGCAGGCGCGCGAGCTTCTCGGGGTGGCGCAGCAGGCGCTCGAAGGCCCACGACAGCGAGGTCGCCGTTGGCCCGTCGGAGAGCAGCGTGATCAGTTCGTCGCGCAGCTCCCCCTCGGTCATCGGCGCGCCGTGCTCGTCGTAGGCCTGCTCGAGCATCGAGAGGATCCCCTCCTCGCGCGGGTCGCCGGGCGCGGCGCGGCGGCGGCGCACCTCCGCCAGCAGCGCCGCTTCGACGGGGGTGATCGCCCCGCGAAAGCCCGCGTTGCGCGACAGCCAGCGCGAGCCGAAGGTCGCCAGCAGCGTCAGACGTGAGGAGTCGTTGAGGAAATCGGTGAGCCGCTGCAGCAGTGCGCGCAGGCGCTGCATCTGCTCCCCCTCGGTGCTGCCGAAGGTCGCGCGCATCACCACCTCGTTGCTGATCGCCTGCATCCGCGGCCACAGCGCGAACGGCTCGCCGACCGGCCAGCGGGCGATCTCCGCGCGCGCGACCGCCACCATCATCTCCCCGTAGGCGCGCATCCGCTCACCGTGGAAGGAGGGCAGCATGAAGCGCCGATGCGTCATGTGCTCGGGCTCGTCCAGCAGCATCACCGAGCGCGGCCCCAACAGCGGTCCGAGCAGCGGGTTGGCCTCGCCCGCGCCCGCGCGCACCAGCTCGGGGGCGATCGTCAGCACTTTGCCGACGTCCTCGGGGTCACTCAGAAACACCCACGGCCGTTTGCGGCGCACGCGCAGGGTGAAGATGTCTCCGTAGCGCCTACGGCTGCTCGCCATGAACGGCAGCGGGCGCAGCGCCCAGCCGAGCGCCTGCAGCTCGCTGGGCAGGCGCGGGCCGGGGGGCAGCTGTCCGTGGTTGTCACTGTTTTTATGCAGGCTTCGCGTGGCATTCATGATGTCCCTCGCCACAGTTATCTGTGAATGTCTCCTACTTCCAGCTTCCTGCGGGTGTCTCTCACTTCACCTTTTTCTTTGTGCTGCATGGGTCGGGGGCTCCAGGCGATCATCACACTCTTTGCCGGTTGCTGAGTCGATTGATCATCGCGCTGGAGTTATGGTATCCATAAGCTCAACATAGCGGACTCGATCGAGAACGCGATCGAAGGGAATCTTCGGCAAAAACCGCCGGGCCGCAATGCCCGGCTCAGGCACCAGTACCTTAATCGGTGAAAGGAGCGGCCTTAAACGCCGCTGATCCGGGTTCGAGCCCCGGCTGGTGCATGCAATGACGATCCAGCTTCTCGCCTGCATATGACCAACAATCTCTTTGACTACTTCGAGGAGGACGCCGCCGACGGCGCGCCGGCGCGGTGGGCCGCCCGCGCGCCGCGGCGTCCGCACGAGAACTTCGACATCAAGCTCACCTCGCGCCTGCCCGACTGGCGCGGGGACCGCGAGTCATTGGCGGTGCTCGATCAGATCGAGGGCGAGCCGTGGGTGAAGGAGGTGCGGCGTGAGGGCGACTGTGTGCAGCTGCGCCTCGACGACGGCTGGATAGAGACAATCGGGGCCAGCTTGGAGGCCGGCGCATCCACCGGGGCGGCGCTCGCCGACCTCGCGCACGGTGAGCGATTCTCGGTGCAGTTCTGGGACGCCAACGCGACCAAGGCGCTGCACATCGGGCACCTGCGCAACCTTTCGATCGGCAACGCCGTCGCCGCCGCGCTCACCCAGGCGGGCGGGCAGGTCGAGCGACGCTCGCTGATCTCCGACGCCGGGCGTTCGATGGGTGAGGCGATGGCGGGTGTGATGAACAGCGGCCGCCACGCCCACTCCTGGCCGGACGGCGATGAGAAGAGCGACCACTTCGTCGGCGTGTGCTACGCCGACTACGTCGCCGCCAACGGGTCGTTCAGCGGCGCGGAGATCGAGTACCCCGAAGACTCGCTCACGCGCGAGCTGGCGCTGCGCGATGACGCCGCCGACGAGCTGCTGCGGCGCGTGATGAGCGGTGAACTGGAGGCGCTGCAGCTGTGGTACAAGACGCGCGCCTGGGTGATCGCCGGTCAGCGCAAGACGCTGGCGCGGCTGGGGGTGGCCTTCGACCGGGTGTTCTTCGAGTCCGACTTCCTCGCCGATGCCGCGCGGCTCACCGCCGCCGGGCTGCTCGACGGGCGGTTGCGCCGGCGCGAGGACGGCGTGGTGATCTACGCGACCGGCCTGGAGGACTTCGAGGAGTTTCCTTTGGTGCGTGCCGACGGGGTGCCGACGCAGCACATGCGCTCGCTGGCCTACTGGATGGCGGCGCCCGAACTCGACGGCATGACCTCGATGCAGGTGTGCGGCACCGAGTGGGTCTCGCACGTCACCTGCCGGCGCAAGCTGATGGGCGAGCTGCTCCCGCAGCGCAACGGCAGCGCGACCGACAACGGCGGGGCGGCTCACATGCACCCGACGCTCGACATCTTCAACGGGATGGTGTCGCGCCAGAAGCGCGCGCTTGCCTCCAGCGAGGGGGCGCTGCTGATCGACGATCTGATCGAGGCGCTGGATAAGCAGATCGACGCCTCGCCGGCCGGTCGCGCGGTGCGCCACGGGCACCCCTTTCCCGAACGTCTCGCTTCGGAGATCGCGCTCGGGTATTTCGTCTCCTACCCGGTGGCGCCGCCGATCGACTTCGAGCCCTCTCAGCTGCTGGACGACGGTGAGAGCCTCGGATGGGACATCGTGCGCGCGAGGGCCCACCACAGCGAGCTCGCCACCAATGGCGGGAGGCCGGCCGACGACCCCGACTACCGCTTCGCGGTGGTGCAGGCCGAGCTCTACCGGCGCTATCTGCGGCTCGCGGTGCAGCGCTACGACGTGGGGCCGCTGGCGCTCTACCTCAAGCACCTCGCCCGCTGGTACATGGAGCGCCCGCGCGGCGAACACGTCGAGCGGGTGGTGCAGACTTTGCTCGACCGTGGTGCGCGGGGGTTGGGATTGGAGGCGGTGAGGTAGGCGTGCACGGGCTTGGCGATTGCCTGAGCATCGCAGGCGCCACGCGACCCCTGGTTGGAGGCCATTCGGTGAGCCCCCACCGATCGTGGCCGGGCAGGAGGCCCGGCCCCAAGGCGGATGTTGTGTCAACCACGCACGCGGACGATCACCCATGAGCACGCTGCTGGTGGACAACTACGACTCTTACACCTACAACGTCTTTCACCTCCTCGCCTCGGTCAGCGGCGAGGAGCCGATTGTGATTCACAACGACATGGTTTCCTGGCGGGCGCTGTCGCGCTGGGATTTCGATGCGATCGTGCTTTCGCCCGGTCCCGGGCATCCCGGGCGCTGGCATGACTTCGGGGTGTGCGCCGACATTTTGCGCTCCAGTGAGAGCCCTGTGCTCGGCATCTGCCTCGGCCATCAGGGGCTCGGGCGCGCGCTCAGCGGGTTGGTGGGGAGCGCGCCGTGTGCGATGCACGGCCGTCTCAGCCAGGTTCACCATCTCGGCAGCGGCCTGTTCGAGGGGCTGCCGCAGGATTTTTCTGTGGTGCGCTACCACTCGCTCGCGGTCACCGGGCCGATCGGCCCCGAGGGCCGTGTCACCGCGTGGACCAACGACGGCGTGGTGATGGGAATCGAGCATCGCGAGCGGCCGCTGTGGGGAGTGCAGTTTCACCCTGAGTCGATCGCCACGGAGTATGGGCGCGCGGTGGTCGAGAACTTTTATTCACTTGCTCGCGCCCACCGTCCCGCGCGTGCCTTCTCCACAATGCACACCCCCACCGCGCCGCGCATCCGTCCGCGGCCCGCGCGACCTCCGCGCGCGAGTGGCGGGGGGTTGCGGCTGAGTGTGCGCACGCTCACCGGCGCCGCCCCCACCGAGCCGCTGTTCGAAGCGCTGTTCGGCGACTGCGCCCACGCCTTCTGGCTGGACTCCGCCGACGCGCCCTCGCGCCTGGCGCAGTGCTCCTACCTCGGCACCTCCACCGGCCCCGAGCGCTGCGTGCTGGAGTACGACGTGCACGAGGGCCTCGTCACCCGCCATGACGCCGCGGGGATGTCGGTCGAGGAGGCCTCGATCTTCGACGTGCTCGACCGCGAGCTTCGCGCCCGCGCGATCGCCACGCCGCAGGGCCCGGCGCGCGGCCTGCTCAGCGGCTTCGTCGGCTACCTCGGCTACGAGTGCAAGGCCGACTGTGGCTCACCCAACACCCACCGCTCCGATCTGCCCGATGCCGTGATGATGCTCGCCACGCGCGTCGTCGCCGTCGATCACGTGCAGGGTCTCACCCATCTGATCGCGCTCTGCCGTGAGGGGGAGGGGGAGGAGGGGGGGCAGTTGTGGCTGGACGAGGCGCAGATCGCGGTACGTGAGACGCTCGTTGCACCGGCGGAGTCGGGCCCT
>JBEKYV010000204.1:0-6615 GCA_049510515.1 Solirubrobacteraceae bacterium
CCCGGCCGCTGAACGACACACGAGCCCCCTCCCCCTCCCCCTTCCCCTCGACGCCCGCCGCGGCGTGGTTGGCCGCGCGGCCAGTAGGATGCACGGGGGATGAGTCGCGACTACGACTACGACTGGCTGGTGATCGGCTCGGGCTTTGGCGGTAGCGTCAGCGCGCTGCGCCTCTCCGAGAAGGGCCACCGCGTCGGGGTGCTGGAGTGCGGACGGCGCTTCGCCGACCACGAGTTCGCGAAGAACACCGCCGACGTGCGCCGCTACACCTGGCGCCCGCGCCTGGGGATGAAGGGGATCTTCCGGCTGACGATCTTCCGCGACGTCGCCGTCGTCTCCGGCTGCGGCGTGGGCGGCGGCAGCCTCGGCTACGCCTGCACCCTCTACGTCCCCCCCGCACAGTTCTTCGCCGACCACCAGTGGGCCGGGATGGCCGACTGGGAGAGCGAGCTGGCTCCCCACTACGCCGAGGCACAGCGGATGCTGGGGGTCGTGCACAACCCCCACGACGACCCCGCCGATCAGCTGCTGCGCGAGTTCGGCGATCACCTCGGCGTCTCCGACACCTACCAGAAGACCCCCGTCGGGATCTACTTCGGCGAAGACGGCCAGGCCGGCAAGACCGTGCCCGACCCCTTCTTCGGCGGCGAGGGCCCCGAGCGGACGGCCTGCCGACTGTGCGGGCGCTGCATGGTGGGCTGCCCCCACGGCGCGAAGAACACGCTCGTCAAGAACTACCTTTACCTCGCCGAACGGCGCGGCGCGCAGGTGATGCCCGAACGGACCGTGATCGACGTCCGCCCGATCGGGGGCAGCGACGGCAGCCACCGGTATGAGGTCGAAAGCGTGCGCTCCGGCGCCTGGTTGCGCAAGGAACGCCGCGTACACCACGCGCGTGGCGTGGTGTTCGCCGCCGGGCCGCTCGGCACCAACACGCTGCTGCAGCGCTGCCGCCTCGGCGGCTCGCTGCCGCGCATCTCCGCCCGCCTCGGGGAGCTGGTGCGCACCAACAGCGAGGCGATCCTCACCGTCACCGTGCCCGAGGAGCAGGCCGCCGGCTTCACCAAGCGGGTGGCGATCACCTCCAGCATCTACCCCGACCCCCACACCCACATCGAGACCGTCAGCTACGGCGAGGACGGCGACTCGATGCGGATGTTCTACACGCTGCTGGTCGGCGACGGCACCCGCCTAACGCGACCCTTGAAGCTGCTCGCGCAGATCCTGCTGCACCCCCGGCGCTTCGCCAAGCTGCTGCTCGCCAAGCGCTGGTCGCGGCGCACGATCATCCTGCTGGTGATGCAGACGCTCGACAACGCGATCGCGCTGCGCCCCCGCAAGGGCCCCTTCGGCACGCTGTGGTTGCGCACCGAACAGGATCCCGAGCGCCCCAACCCCACCTTCATCCCCGTCGCCAACCAGGCGGCGGAGTGGATCGCCAAGCGCACCGGCGGCGTCGCCCAGAGTTCGCTGCTTGAGGCCCTCTTCAATATTCCGACCACCGCCCACATCCTCGGCGGCGCCGTGATCGCCCCCGACTCCTCACGTGGCGTGATCGACTCCCACCAGCGCGTGTTCGGCTACGAGAACCTGCTGGTGTGCGATGGCTCGGCGATCCCCGCCAACGTGGGCGTCAACCCCTCGCTCACGATCACCGCCCTCGCCGAGCGGGCGATGAGCTTCGTGCCCGGGGCCGGGGAGACAGTCCCGGACGGCGCGAGGACCGGCGTCAGCGCATAGCCGCCAGAGGCCGGCGCGACGACCCGCGTCAGCGCGTAGAGGCAG
Source organism: Solirubrobacteraceae bacterium (assembly GCA_049510515.1). Lineage (GTDB taxonomy): Bacteria > Actinomycetota > Thermoleophilia > Solirubrobacterales > Solirubrobacteraceae > Palsa-744. The sequence goes on from JBEKYV010000204.1 coordinate 1,786, forward strand.
GTAACGCGCGCCGTAAGCCTGGACGCGGATCGATCCGCGCGCCGATCACAGACGGTTCTGAACCCGCGGCACCGGCGCCAAAGCGCTGATCAGCCCCCCGCTGACAACACGCAGCGCGATGGCGCCGCGAAGCGGGATCAGCGCATTGAGCACACCCGAACTGCCCGCGCGTAGACGGGCGATCGTCCGCCACCCGACGCCCCGGTGGCCTTGCAGCAAGACGCGCTGACCGGGGCGCATCAACAACGCCCACACGCGCACGTGCCCACGGTCGACGCGAAGCGGGTCGAATGGGAAGGTGAAGCCCCGCAGGAACGGCTTGGGGCGCGCGGCCGCCGGTTCGGAGCGGCCATCCACCACCCCGGCGCTGTAGAGGCCCGCCGGCCGCGGGACGTAGACGACGCTGCCCGTCGAGGTCGCCAGCGGCGTTCCCGGGTAGGGGTCCACCAGGAACTGCCACTCCGCCATGCCGACACCCGCGACCCACAGCCGGTGCAGCGCGCGGGAGATCCACAGCGCCTGCAGGCGAGGCGGCACGCCGTGCGGGGTTTGGGGCGCGCTTTCCCAGTTGAGCTCGGTCACCCACACCGGCTTGTGCGCCAGCGGCCGTGCGGTGCCGGCGCGTTCGGCCCGCGCGAGCAACTCGGTCACCTTGGCGATGTCCGCGATCGCCACGTCTTCGGAGGAGGCCGCCGGGAGGTCGGGGCTTTCAAAGGAGAGCGGGTGGAAGGCCAGCACGTCGAAGTGCGGCGGGTCGGGGCAGGCGGCGCGTCGGCCCCCTTCCAAGCACAGCATTTCGCGCAGGAACCGCACCGGAGTCATGCGCCCCACGCCGGCCGGTTCGCCATTGGGAGCCACGCCGGTGGCGATCACGGTGTCGCTGGGCTCGACCGCCTTGACAGCGGCGTAGAACGCATTCAGCAACTGCCGGTAGAGCAGTGGCGAGAAGGCCCGCCAGCGCCCGCCCTCCGCGACCCACTGCGGCTCGAGGTAGCGAGCGAGGTTGGGCTCGTTCCACGCTTCGTACAGCCGCACGCGCGGGAGCGTGCCGCCCGGCTGAAGCGGGTCGGGGAAGGAGCCGTCGTAGCGATGCGCAACCGCTGTGGCGAATTCCCCGAACGCCGCCGGGTTGGGGGCCCATGTGCCCGGATAGGCGTACGGCCAGCGGTGGGGAGCTTCCGCGAAAGCCGGTGCGCGAGTCACAACGAGCAGCGGCGTCAGCCCGGCGGCAACCGTTTCGTGCACAGCGGCGTCGACCGTGGCGAAGTCGTAGGCCGGGCTGGCGGGGTCAGCCGCGTCGAACCCAGCGGGCGGGTTGGCGCTGGCGATATAGCGCCATTCGACCGGGATCCTTACCACGCTCGCGCCGGTGGCGCGGATCCGAACCAGCGCCTGCTGGCGCACCGCCGCATCGGGGCTCATGATCAGCGTCGCGTCGGAGATGCCCCTTGTCAACCCGCCTTTGGGAAAGGGACCGTACAGCAGCGCGTGATTCTGCTCGCGCGCAAAGCTTGGGCTGGTCGGCGCCGGAGAGACGCCGGGCGGCGGCGCGGCGCCGTACGGCCGTGGTGGCCCTTCCGGGCCGGTGGCCGACGGGATTGGCAATACCGCCGGGGGTTGCAGCCAGGTGACAGCGGTCAGGGCAAGGGCCGGTGCCGATCTGAGGAGACGCATGAAGGGGATGCGCGTGAGGCTACCCGGCACGCCCACCGCCTTCCCGTCCTAGTGATCGAGCGTGACCGTGCGCGTCTGGATGTTGAGCTTGGCTCCGGAGGCAGTTTTCAGCGTGGTGACCAACATCGCGCGAACCTTGTGGCTGTGGGTGAGCGCATGACGGCCCTTCAGGGTGGCACTCAGCCGCACGGTCACCGTGCCGGCCGCAGCGGCCGATGCCGACCCACGCGCCAGCAGCAGCGCCGGCGGCTTGCGCCTGTGCTTGCGACCGTGCTTGCCATGAGCCGAAGCGGTGGCGGGCACCGTGCCGCCCACCTCGTAGAGATCCTGAGTGACCGTGCCCGCTTGGTTGATCGTCACCTCGTCAGTCCACCCCGACTTCAGCAGCTTCTTGATGGTGGTATTCACGAGCTTAAAGATCGAGCCCTGCAGAGCCGGCGGGGGCGGTGGCGGCGGCGGCGGAGGGGGCGGCAGCGGGCAGGCGCCGACGGGACGCTGCGTTTCGCTGGTGTAGGTGAACATCGCCCCACCTTCCAGCGGCTTTTCCACGCTCTCGACCGCGCTCACCGTCTCCCCGAGTTCCAGTGGCTTCAGGAAGCTGCCCGCGTAGGACGTTCCGGACTGCGTGGGAACCTGCGCGTTCCCGCCGAAGCGATACGCAACGTAGCTGGGATGCACAACCAATGTTTCGTAGCTGCCTTTCACCACGTCTTCGGGAGACGAGCGCTGACCGGAGAAGTTCATCGACCCCGCACACACCGTCGGGTCCATCGAAGGCAGGCCGTCGTAGACCTCCGAGCCCACGACATGGCCGACCGGGGATTCGAGGTAGACGGGGTCGCCCACCTGGGGCACCTGATTGCCGAGCCACACACCCACCTGGGGCCCTTCGCCTTCGTTGGTGTTTTCCGCGATGGTCAGGCCATCGGGTTCGGTGATGCGCAGCTTGACCTGCAGTTCCTTGGCGTGCGGTATGTAAACCGAGCCGCTGGTGGAGAGGATCGAGTGGGCCGGATCGGTGGTCTCGCCCTCGACGACCGAGAGCGAGTACACAGGAGCTTTGGGTTCGCTCCACGCCCCGGCAACGCTTGGTAGGGCCGCGCCCGCGGCAAGCGTAAGCAGCCCCGCGCACGACGCGCGCCCGAGCATGCGCTTGCAGACACTCAATCCAGGGATGTGGACGTCGAAGGCACTCAAGACACGAGACGAATCGTGCGCTGAGCCGAAACGATTGAGTCGTGAAAGAAATCTTGGACGGAACGTAGCCGCGGATGCGGCGGAGAACCGATGCTAGAGATACGCCGCTCGCGCCACAGGCGCGTGTCCCCCAACTTCGGTCATCGACCGTCTAGCCGCCGGCCATCGCCGGCAGGATCACCAGCGTGTCCCCACCGCCGACCGCAGTGTCCAACCCATCCAGTACCCGCACGTCCTCGTCGTTGAGGTAGACGTTGACGTAGCGGTTGAGCTCGCCGTCCGCGGAGAACAGCTGGCTCTGGGTGGCGGGGTGGTTGGTGGCGAGGTCGCGTAGGACGTCCCCGACGTTCTCGCCGGAGGCGCTCACCTCCTTCTCGCCGCCGACGGAGGCACGCAGGACCGGGGGTATCTTGATGGTGGCCATGTGAGCGCGCAGGTTACCGGCTAAGAGAGTGAGTCGTCACTGAGAGCCGGGCGCCAGCGTGCCGCTAGCCCGCCGCGGCGCAGAACGCCTCGTAGTCCGGGAACACGCCCATCTCCTCGTCGCGGATCTCGTCGGGGTCGCGCGAGCAGATCGGGCACTCGGGGTCGCGGTGGACTTTGACCTCGGTGAGCGTGGCGCCGAGCGCGTCATACAGCAACAGGCGCCCGATCGCGGGGTCGCCGATGTCGAGGATCAGCTTGACGACCTCGGTCGCCTGCAGCAGGCCCATCGTGCCGGGCAGCACGCCGAGCACGCCGTTGGCGCCGCAGGATGGCGCGAGCTCGGCGGGCGGCGGCTCGCGGAAGAGGCAGCGGTAGCAGGGGCCGTCGTAGGGCTTGAACACCGACAGCTGCCCGTCGAAGCCGAGGATCGAGGCGGAGACGACGGGGATCCGCAGGCGCACGGTGGCGTCGTTGAGCAGGTAGCGGGTGGGGAAGTTGTCGACCCCGTCGACGATCACGTCGTAGCCGTCGATGATCTCCATGATGTTGGAGGCGTCGATGCGCGTCTGGTACTTGAGGACGTTCACGTCGGGGTTGAGCGCGTGGATCGACTCCTCGGCGGAGTCCACCTTGGGGATGCCCACGCGCTGGGTGGAGTGGATCACCTGGCGCTGGAGGTTGGAGAGGTCGACGACGTCGTCGTCGACGATCCCCAGCGTGCCGACGCCGGCAGCGGCCAGGTAGAGCGCGGTCGGGGAGCCGAGGCCCCCCGCGCCGAGCAGCAGCACCTTGGCGTCGAGCAGCCGCTGCTGGCCCTCCGCGCCGATCTCCGGGATCAGCAGGTGGCGCGAGTAGCGATCGCGCTGCTCGGCGGTGAGCGTGCGCGGGATCTCGACCTCGTAGCCACGGTCCTTCCATAGCGTGATCCCGCCGGTCATCGAGCGCACGTGCTCGTAGCCCATGTCCTCGATCATCGTGCGCGCCGCGTAGGCGGAGCGGATGCCGGAGGCGCAGTAGAGGATCACCTCGGCGGAGCGATCCGGCACGGCGGTCTCGATCCGCGACTCGAGGTGGCCGCGGGGGATGCTCTTGGCGCCGGGGAGGTGACCGGTGGCGAACTCTTCGCTGCCGCGCACATCGACGATCGCCACGCCCTCGCCGATCAGCTCCTTGACCTCGGAGGGATCGACCTCATCGATTTTGCTCTTGATCTGGCGGAGCAGCTCCGCCGAGGAAACGCTCATCTTGAAACTCCCGAACGGCGGTCGGATTTCATGGACTTCAGAAAGTATAGCGGGTGCACGGGGCTGGCGGGGGTCCGTGGGGACATCATCAAACGCACACCCCACCACTTCACAAAATGAAGGGTTGGGGTCCAAAAGACTCATACAAAACTCCCCCCCCAGCACAAAACTCCCCCACCAGCGGTGAACGAGACTGAGTCTCGTTTGGTTAGGGTCCAAAAAGTTCATTACACCACCGCCCCCCTCCGAAAAAGCAGGCGTCGAGGCAACCCAATCCAGCTATCCCGCC
>JBEKYV010000205.1:0-6603 GCA_049510515.1 Solirubrobacteraceae bacterium
GAACGGCGCTCGGGCAAAGGTCCGCCGTCTGCTCGCCGATCCGAAGGTGACGACGGTCGTCGTCGAACACCGCGACCGACTCGGGCGGATGAACATCGAGCTCGTCGAAGCAGCGCTCGAGTCCGCTGGTCGCCGGCTTGTGGTGCTCGACGAGGGTGAGGTCGACGACGACCTCGTCCGGGACATGACCGAGGTCCTTACCTCCTTCTGTGCTCGCCTCTACGGCCGCCGTTCAGCTCGGAACCGGGCCGAAAAGGCCCTGCGCAAGGCGGCGGAGGTGCCGGCGTCATGATGTTGAAGTGACCCACCTCCGTTCGATCGCCCTACCTTTCGTCGTCGTTCATCCCGCCGCTGCGCGTGTGCGGACGCGCCTTCGCGTCGAGGCCGCCGACGAGGACGTACTACGGGTCGTGGGCCGTCATCTCGGCTCGCTCGCCGGCGAGGACCTCGCTCAACGCTGCCGAGAGCACAAGCTCTCGGCCAAGCAGCGGGCGCAGTCCCGCCGAGAGCGCAAGCGGGCGATCACCGCCGCGAGCTCGTCGCGCTGGGCCGGAGCGATCACTCGCACGAGCGAGGACTCCTGGCAGCTCGCCTGGCGCAACCTTGTCGCCGAGTGACTCCGCAACCGTGCCCGGGCGGGGCGAGTAGGAGAATGCGTGCACCCTGCCGATGTCTGCCTCAGACACCAGCTCCAGCGTGCGCTCGAACGCCGCCTCGTCCTCGTTGGGGAAGCCGACGATGATGTCGGTGGTCACGTTGACCCCGGGCACAGCTTCCCGCAGCGACGCGATCCCCTCTTTGTACTCCTGGGCGGTGTAGTGGCGTCCCATCGCCTGCAGCACGTCGTCGTCGCCGGACTGCATCGGCACGTGCAGGTGCGGACACACCTTCGGCTCCTCCCGAAGTGCCTCGATCAGCGAGTCGCGCACGTGGATCACCTCCACCGAGGAGAGCCTCACGCGCTGCACGCCCTCGACTTTGGCGGCCTGCATCATCAGATCGCCGAGCTCCCACCCATTCTGCCGGTCGCGGTAGTCGCCCACGCTGATCCCCGTCATCACCACCTCCGGCTGGCCTTGGCGCACGCGCGTCCTCACCTCCTCCAGCACCGCGGCCGCCGGGCGCGAGCGGGCCGCGCCGCGCACGGTGGGGATGATGCAGTAGGCGCAATGGCAGTCGCAGCCATCCTGCACCTTTACGAAGCCCCGCGTGCGCGCCGACGCCGAGCGGGTCTCCAGGTGTTGCCCACGCGCGCGGCCCACCATTGGCGGGTGCTCGAGGTCCACGCAGGCCCCTTGCGCATCCGCCATCGCCTGCGCTACGTCCTCGGCTGTGCCTGTGAACGGGCGCACCGCCTCATCGATCTCGGCGAACTGGCGTGCGCGGAGGTTGACCGCGCAGCCACCCACGTACACCTCTCGCGCGCCGCTCTTCAACGAGCGGCGCACCGACTGGCGGGACTTCGCCTCCGCCTCGCCGGTGATGCAGCATGTGTTGATCACGTGCAGCTCCGCCTCCTCCTCCGGCGCCTCCGCGTGTCCCGCCTCCAGGAGCGCGTTGCGGGCCAGCATCGCGTCCGCGTGGGAGACCTTGCAGCCGAGGAACTTCACCGCGAAGTACATCGTCAGCGCAGGGTACTGTGGCGCCGGCCGTCGCGCGACCCCGCGCCCCGTCGGTTGCACCTCTGGATCGTCGATCTTGCGAGAAGATGGCGTTCAACGTGAGCGCAGGCGGGATTCCCAGTCGATGACTCGCGCGCGCAAGACCATAGAAAAGCCCCGCCGGAGCGGGGCTTTTCCTTAGCAGGTCGGTAAGCCGGATTCTGTCGTGAGCAACCATCCATCTAAGCGGCCTACCTGGACCTTGGCGGGCAGCCTGCGAACGGTCCGGTTTGGCCTTGCATCGGGTGGGGTTTGCCCAGCCGCCGCGTCACCGCGACGCTGGTGCGCTCTTACCGCACCATTTCACCCTTGCCCGCCGGCCGTTCACGTGGGACGGCCGGTGTCGGCGGTTTGTTTCTGTGGCACTTTCCCGCGGGTTTCCCCGGGTCGATAGATCGACCACCTTGCCCTGTGATGTCCGGACTTTCCTCGGAGGTCATCCCTCCGCGGCTGCTTGACCTACCCGCTCAACCTAGCGCGCCGTGGGTGAGTTGTGAAGCCGCTCGTCGCCTCAGCGTTGGCATACAACACCAGTTGCAGCTCAAGACAGCCGTGTTCCGCAGTCCACGCACTCCCTGTGGTGGTCCGTCTCCTCGACTGCGTTCGAGCCAGTGCCCGCCTTCCCACCGCGCGCCAGCTCACCGCCACAGAGAGGGCATTGGGCCGTCTCCCGCTCGCACAGCGCCAGCCACGTATCGGTGATTAGGTCGTCGAGCGTTACGGCACCCGTGTTGTTCCCTCCTTCCGACACTGCCGCACGCAAGCGTGCCACGTGATCCGCAGGCTTCAAGCCAGCTGGCCCAAGGCGCTCCCTTCCGGAGAGCCCGAGTGAGCGTCGGCGGAGAACTCGTCGCCGCAGAAGGGTGCCACCCATCAGAGGCTCCTGAGCAGTCCAACCACACGCCCCAGCACCTTGACCTCCTTGCTGCGGATCGGCTCCATGGTCTCGTTCTCGGACTGGAGGCGGATGTGATCGGATTCGCGGAAGAAGCGCTTGACCGTCGCCTCCTCCCCCAACAGTGCCACCACGATCTCGCCTTCTCGTGCGGTCTCCTGTGGTCGCACCACTACGATGTCACCCTCGATAATGCCGGCATTCTTCATCGAGTCTCCCCGTATGCGCAGGAGATACTCCCCATCCTCGCCCCCTGCCACTTGGGGGACGGAGATGTACTCCTCGATGTTCTCCTCCGCCAGCACCGGCTGGCCGGCGGCAACCGAGCCCACCAGCGGCAGACCTTCGGCGCGCACGATCGAGCGTACGCTGTCCACCGCGTTGCCCACCGCCCGGTCGAGCAGCTCGATCGCGCGCGGCTTGGAGGGGTCGCGGCGCAAGAGGCCGATCTTCTCCAAGTTGGCGAGGTGGGCGTGCACGGTCGAGGAGGAGGCGAGGCCAACAGCTTTGCCGATGTCGCGGACAGTGGGGGGATAGCCGTACTTGGCGGAGTACTTGCCGATGAAGTCGAAGATCTCCTGCTGGCGCTTGGTCAGATCCATGATCTCTTGGTCCCTTGGGTCGCTGGGCTGGAGGGTGGAACGAACATGTGTTCGCACACTAGCGCCCCCCGCGGACAGATGCAAGCCTCCGCTGCGGCATGGCCTCGTGGCGAGTAGATCCCTTGGCCCTGAAGAGGGCGCTTCCGCGTCGCTCGCGGGACCCATGGCCGGTCAGTCCCACTGCCATCCCGACGATCGGCGCGAGCCCGGGCGGGCTATACTCGCCGCTCCCCGCGCCCGTGGCGGAATTGGTAGACGCGCAAGGTTGAGGGCCTTGTGGAGATTGTTCTCCGTGGTGGTTCGAGTCCACTCGGGCGCATTGCGGCAGGGTTGAACGTCGCTATTCGAACAAACGCGCGTTCTTGACAAGCCTTCGATGTTTCGTTCGTGCGACGGCCCTGGCGTTGCCCTACGTGGGAGCAACTGCACGGCCCACCCACCGGCGGCACGCACAGAGGTTCGAGCAGTGGCGTCGCGGGCTTTGTGCCTAGGCGCGCATGCCGTGCAGGATCAGGGTGAGGTGGCGTTGCCAGTCCCAGCCGGGCTTGCTCACGTCGATCGTCGCACAGATGCCGCACATGACCATCGGGATGTCGCTCGCCTGGAAGTCATCGCGCAGCTCGCCGGCGAGGTGGGCGCGCCGGATGAGCTCGTTGGCGAGAAGCATGAACTCCTCCATCTCCGAGGCAGCATGGGCGAAGACACGCTCGCCCCCGCTCATGAACGCGAAGCGTGTCGCGGCGTCCTCAGCGACCGATACCAGGTTCGCGCGCAGCGCCGCGGCGAGCGCAGTGAACGCGCCGGGGTGCTCGTCTGCAAGCGCTTGGCGCAGGTTCTCGTTGAAGAGATCGAAGCGTTGGCGGACGAGCTCGCCCATCAACGCCTCCTTGTCGGAGAAGTGCCGGTAGACGGTGCCGACGCCGACACCGGCGCGGTGCGCGACCTCGTCCATCTGGACGTTTGGCCGCTCGCCCGCAAACAGCTCGCGTGCCGCCTCGATGATGCGTTCGCGGTTGCGGCGCGCGTCGGCGCGCAACGGGCGCTCGCTCTCCAACTCGGTGTCTGTAGAGGTCTTGGTCGACATTTTCCCGCCCTCTCCTTCCCGCCCTCTCCTTGAAAGCGGAATCCTAGTTCACTATAGTCGCCGACGCAACCGGAACCGGAGGTCAGCTTCCTGATGAGCTCGCTCGCCCAAGCCAAAGCCCACGGACCGTCGCTCGACACACCCCGTGCGAAGAACCTCGCCCTGATGCTTTTGGCGATGACGCAGTTCGTGGTCGTGATCGACGCGTCGATCGTCAACGTCGCGCTGCCCTCGATCGGCGCGGCCCTGCACTTCTCCCGCGACAACCTCTCCTGGGTCGTGAACGCCTACACCCTCACCTTCGGTGGGTTCCTGCTGCTCGGCGGACGTCTCGCCGACCTGCTTGGGCGCAGGCGCATGTTCATGCTAGGCCTTGTCGTGTTCTCGTTAGCGTCGCTCGCCGGTGGTCTGGCGCAGTCGGAGGCCTGGCTGATCATCGCGCGCGCAATCCAGGGGTTGGGCGCGGCGATCGTCTCCCCCGCGGCGCTGTCGATCATCACAACCACGTTCGCCGAAGGAGCCGAGCGCAACCGCGCGCTCGGCATCTGGGGCGCCGTGGCGGGCCTCGGCGGCGCCGCCGGCGTGCTGCTCGGTGGCATCCTGACAAGCGGGCTGAGCTGGCGCTGGGTGCTGTTCGTCAACGTCCCGATCGGCCTGATCGCCGCCACGCTCGCCCCGCGACTGCTGCTGGAGAGCCGCGCCGAGAATGGCACCGAAGGCTTCGACATCCCCGGGGCGGTGACGGTCACGGCCGGCCTTGCACTGCTCGTCTATGCGGTCGTCGATGCCGTGAACGTCGGGTGGGGCTCAACCGGGACGCTGCTGCGCCTCGCGGGGTCCGCCGTGCTGCTCGTCGCGTTCGTCCTCATCGAGAGCCGTCAGCGCCATCCGCTGATGCCGTTCTCGATCTTCCGCCTGCGGACGCTGCGGGGAGCGAACATCGTCGGTCTGCTGATCGGCATGTCGCTGTTCTCGATGTTCTTCTTCATTTCCCTCTACCTGCAGGACGTGCTCGGCTTCTCGCCGATCAAGACCGGCGTCTCCTACCTCCCGCTTGCGGGCGGGATCGTCCTCGCGGCGGGCGCCGCCTCGCAGCTCACCACGCGGGTCGGGTTCAAGCCGACGCTGATCGCGGGACTGCTGTTCATCGCGGGTGCGCTGCTGTGGTTCTCGCGCGTCCCCGCGCTGGGAGGCTCCTTCGCGGCGGACGTCCTCGGCCCCTCGCTGCTCGCCGCGATCGGACTCGGTCTGGCATTCGTGTCGGTGACGATCGCGGCGGTGACGGGCACCGAGCCCCACGAGGCCGGTCTCGCCTCGGGGCTGATCAACACCGCCCAGCAGGTCGGGGGCGCGCTCGGCCTGGCGATCCTCGCCACGGTCGCCAACAGCCGCACCCAGAGCCTGTTTCACGCGGGAGTGCACAGCACCGCGATCGCTCTGACGAAGGGCTTCGACCGCGCATTCCTGGTCGGCGCGGGCTTCGCGATCACCGGGGCGATCCTCGCCGCGGTGCTGATCTCCTCGCGAGACAGCCGCGCGCACTCCGAGGCCGCCCGGCGGGAGGAGACCTCGCTCGCACCCGCGGGCGCGTCTTGACGGTCGCCAGCGATCCCGCTGAAACGAATAGCCGTCGACAGCCGCCACCAGGCAAGGACCTCGGCGCAGCCATGCTCAAGCACTTCATGACGAAGGCGCTCGAGGTCTCAGAGATTGTCGGCGTGAGACTCGTCCTCGTCCACGCCAAGGACGAGCACTCAAAGACCTTCTACCGGCACCATGGCTTCATCGAGTCACCAATCGACCCACTCACTCTGATGATGTCGCTCACTTCCACTGGCAGAGAGAAGATGGTCGCGCGACATAGAACGACATCCGTCCCCACGATGTGTCATTGATCGCTAGTATCTTTCGCGAGATCGTCCGGTTCAACGGAAGACACCACGACTGGGACGAATCGATCGATGACCCCCGAGGATATCGTGAGCCGCCATGCTGCCTACGTCGCCACCCTCAGGGAAGCGAGGAAGGCCAACGCGCGCAGGCTCGCGTATGGAACGGGCGCCGTGCAACACGAGACGAACGTGCTCGCGATTCGTAACGGTGAGGCCAACGGATGACTCGACGATCGTGAGGCTGGCATTCAGCGCCCCATGGTCCGCCTTTAGCAGCGCGAACCCGGCGGGGTTGAGCGCCAACCTAACGGTCGCGCCCATTCCCCCAGGGATGGCGAAGCGGGCCGAGCCGACGGTAGTCGTCTTCAAGCGCCGCTTCTCGGCCTTCCCGCGTTTCGCCGTCGTCGTGTGCCCGGTGCCCCCAGGCACCGCGTCGGTGACTGCGAGCGTCAGTTTTCCGCTGCACGTG
>JBEKYV010000206.1:0-6580 GCA_049510515.1 Solirubrobacteraceae bacterium
CGCCGCCGCCGGGGGCGCGGGCACCAACGCGCCGCGGCGGGGAGCGGCGCAGCGCGCACGCCGAGCGGCGGCAAAGCCACACGCGCCGTCGCAGGCGCCCAGCTCGCAGCTGGTTACCACGATCACGAAGATCGCCGACGTGGTGCCCCTGCCGGTGCGCTTCCTGCTCGGGCTGCTGCTGTCGCTCTCGCTCGCGCTCGGCACGCGCTCGTGGCTGGCGGCGATGCGCGCGCGGCGACTGGAGCGCCAGCGCGGCGAACTGCTGGAGGACGTCGGTCTGCTGCAGGCCGCGCTGCTGCCGGAGACCCCGAAGCAGCTCCGCGGGGTGGGGACCTCGGCGGCCTACCGGCCGGCCGACGGCCCCGGCGCGGGGGGCGACTTCTACGACGTGTTTGCGCTCGGCGACGGCACGGTGGCGGTGATCCTCGGCGACATCTCCGGGCACGGCCGCCAGGCGCTGCCGCACACCGCGCTCGTGCGCTTCACGCTGCGCGCCTATCTGGAGGCGGGTCTTTCGCCGCGGGTGGCGGTGCAGACGGCGGAGAGCGTGCTGGAGCGCCAGCTCGCCGGCTCGTTTGCGACCGTGGTGGTGGCCACCTACGACCCGGACGAGCGCACCCTGGTGTACGCCTGCGCCGGCCACCCCCCGCCGCTGGTCGTCGGCTCGGGCACGATCGCACCTCACACCGTCTGCGCGGCGCCGCCGATCGGCGCGGGGATGCGCACCGGCTCGCGCCAAACCACGGTGGCGGTGCCGGGCGGGGCGCAGGTGTGCTTCTTCACCGACGGTGTCACCGAGGCGCGCACCGGCGGCGAGCTGTTTGGCGCCGAGCGGCTCACCCACGAGCTCGCCGAGCTGGGAACCGGGGCGAGTGCATCGCAACTGCTACAGCGCGTGGCCGAAGCGACCGATACACGCCCTGACGACATGGCCGCGTGTGTGCTCAACATCGCAGGGGACCCCGCCGCGCCGGCGGTCGTTCTCGAGGAGCTGGAGTTCGACCGCGAGACTCCCTCCAACCGCCGCGCCGAGCAGCTGCTGCTCGCCTGCGGGGTGCAGCGGGACGAGGCTCCCGAACTGATCGCCAATGCGCGTCACGCGGCGGGCATGGCGGGCACCGCGATCGTCGAGCTGCGCCTTGCCGCCGCCGGCGGCCCGCCGAGCGTGAGGCTGCGACGCGACGGCGTCACCCATCTGCCGACCGCGCTCGCGCGCGGGCGGGCCGGGGTGGGGGCAATGGTGGGGGCGACACCATGAGCACGACGACCACACTGGCCCCCGACGCGGCGATGGCGCTCGGGATCGCCGCCACCGCGATGCCGTTCGCGCGCACTCCCGAGGGCGAGGCCGAGCGCTGGCTGCGAGTGCTGCGACTGCACGGCGAGTCGGGCATCGCGTTGCAGGCGTTGGGCACCAGCGAGGGTGCGTTCGACACGGAGGATGGCGAGGGCCACGAGCGCGAAGCGGCGCCCCCGACCCCCGCCCCCGGTGCCGCCGAGCGCGACCCCGTCGCGCTGGTGAGCGAGCAGGCGATCGAGATCGCCAGGCAGCGGGGCGCCGCGGGCGTGAGCACCAGGGACCTGCTCCTCGCCGTGATGCGCATCTACGGCGAGGAGTTTGAGCGCGTGCTGCGCGCCCACGGCACCGACCGCGCGGAGGTGCTCGCGCGGCTGGCTGTCACTTGATGAACAGCATCTCCGAGTACTTGGGCAACGGCCACAGGTCGTCGGGCACGATCCCCTCGAGGCGGTCGGCCACTTCGCGCACGTCGTCCATCGCGGGGAGCACGGTGTCGCGCATGTAGAGCGCCCACTTGGGCGCCGAGTCGTCGGGCTGGTTGTCGGCGAGGTTGGCGTCCTCCAGCTTCAGCAGGTTGAAGTGCAGCTCCTTCACCAGCGGCTCGACCTCCCCGATCAGCTCCTCCAGGCCGCTCGCCCGCAGTTCGTTGAGGTAGCGCACCGCCGCCGGCAGCAGCATCGTGCGGGCGATCGCCGCCGCGGTCTCCGACTCGATGTTGAGCTTCACCGCGTACTGCTCGGTGAACACCTCGTAGCGGGACTCAAGCTCGCGCTTGGAGAGGACCTTGTACTTCTTGAACAGCGCGACGGTGCCTTTGTCGATGAGCCACGGCAGCGCGTCGGGCGTGGAGCGCAGGTTGTAAAGACCGCGCTTCTCGGCCTCCTTGTGCCACGCCTCGGAGTAGTTGTCGCCGCCGAACACGATTTGCTTGTTGGCGGCGTAGCTCTCCTTGACGACTTTTGTGAGCGCCTTCTCGAGGTTGGCGGAGGAGCCTTTCATCGCCGCCGCGAGCTTGTCGGCGAGGTCGTCGATCGCCTCGGCGACGATCGTGTTGAGCACCGTGTTCGGCAGCGCCAGCGACATCGAGGACCCCAGCGCGCGGAACTCGAACTTGTTGCCGGTGAAGGCGAACGGCGAGGTGCGGTTGCGGTCGCCGCCGTGCAGCGGCAGCGGCGGCAGCACCGGCGTGCCGAGCCCGAGGAACGAGCCGGGCTTGGAGGTCTGCGCCTTGCCGGCCTCGATCGCCCCGAACACGCGCTCGAGCTCGGAGCCGAGGAAGATCGAGATGATCGCCGGCGGCGCCTCGTTGGCGCCGAGCCGGTGGTCCTGCCCGGGTGAGGCGATCGACGCGCGCAGCAGCGCCTGGTGGGCGTTGACGGCCTGGATGACCGCCGCGCAGAAGAACAGGAACTGGAGGTTCTCGTGCGGGGTGTCGCCGGGCTCGAGCAGGTTGGCGCCGGTGTCGGTGCCCATCGACCAGTTGTTGTGCTTGCCCGACCCGTTGACGCCGGCGAACGGCTTCTCGTGCAGCAGGCACACGAGGCCGTAGCGGCGGGCGACGTTTTGCATCACCTGCATCGTCAACTGCTGGTGGTCGCTGCCGACGTTGGAGTTCTCGAAGATCGGCGCCAGCTCGTACTGGTTGGGGGCGACCTCGTTGTGGCGGGTCTTCACCGGCACGCCCAGCCTCGCGAGCTCGCGCTCGGTCTCCAGCATGTACGCGAGGATCCGCTCGGGGATCGAGCCGAAATAGTGGTCGTCGAGCTCATGGCCCTTGGGCGGCTTGGCGCCGAACAGCGTGCGCCCGGTCGTCAACAGGTCGGGGCGCTCGAAGTAGTACTGCTCGTCGATCAGGAAGTACTCCTGCTCGGGGCCGACGGTGGTGAAGACCCGCCGCGCGTCCTCGACGCCGAGCAGCTTCAGCGCGCGGATGGCGGCGCCGGAGAGCGCGTCCATTGAGCGCAGCAGCGGGATCTTGTGGTCGAGCGCCTCGCCTGTCCATGAGGTGAACGCGGTGGGGATGCACAGCAGCGCGCCGTTGGGGTTCTCCAGCAGAAACGCGGGGGAGGTGGGGTCCCAGGCGGTGTAGCCACGGGCTTCGAAGGTGGCACGGATCCCGCCGGTCGGGAAGCTGGAGGCGTCCGGCTCTCCCTGGATCAGCTCCTTGCCGGAGAACTCGGCGATCGCGGTGCCGTCGCCGACGGGGCCGTAGAAGGAGTCGTGCTTCTCCGCGGTGGACCCGGTCAGCGGCTGAAACCAGTGGGTGTAGTGCGTGGCGCCCCGCTCCAGCGCCCACTCCTTCATCGCCTGCGCGACGGCGTCCGCCAGCGAGGTGTCGAGCGCCTCGCCGCGCTCGAGCGTCTTCTTCAGCGCCTTGTACACGTCCTTGGGCAGGCGCTGGCGCTGCACGACCGGGCTGAACACGTTGGAGGCGAACACCTGGTTGCCGGGGAGGGTGAGGTCAAGCGAGCCGAGGGCGCTGCCGTTGGCGCTCCACTGTGCGGCTGTGACGTTCTGCTGGCGTGTCCTGGGCATGGGGGGGTTCTGTTCCTCCTCGTCGCGATCGATATGTGGGCGCCCGAAGCCGGTGTGGGCGTCGCCGCCGGCCCTGCACAGGCCCACTCCTCCGAGGATCGGGCCGCCCATGAATCGTAGACCCCTCAGCGCGTCCGGGTGTCGCTCGACTGGCGAAATCCCCGCTGCGATCTTTCGACAGCGGGCCAAAACGAGGGGGCGGGGGGTTGGGGGTCGTCCGCGTGGGCCGGTTGGCGCGGGCGGGCGCGTGGGGCGCGGGGCATCCAAGCCCCGCGACCGGCGGTGTGTGTTCTTTTTTTCGGACCCAAACCAGCTGGTTGGGGTCCGTGCGAAAGGCCTACCCTTCCGAGGGCACGTAGGGACCCGCCACGACCTTGCCGGTCGTGGGGTCGACGTGGGTCGCCGGCGGGCGGTCGGCGATGTCCACATCGAAGCTGCCCTGCGGCGGGGAGCCGTCGGCGAGCGCCGCCTGCGCCTTGCCGTTGAGGCCCGCGTACACCCGGTAGGTGAGCCTGTGGGTCCCCGGCTTGACGGGGGAGACGCTCCACACGAAGCTGCGGGTGGCGCCCGGCGCGAGCGGCCCGAGCGCCCAGACGTTGTAGTCGGCGGTGGTGCCACTGCCGGGCGGGTCGACCTCGACCGTTTCGACCGGCGGGTTGGCGAGGCGGCCGGGGCCCTCGTCGACGATCCAGATCGGCCGCCGGCGGCTGGCGAGGTTGGCGTAGTTGCTGAGGTAGTCGAACGAGGTCACCGCCACGGTTACGTCGGGCAGCGTGTGGGTTCCGGTGTTGCGCACGTCCAGCACCAGCTGCGCCGGCCGTGCCACGGCCTGGTGGGTGGGGAAGCTTGAGTGGGTGACCCGCACCGTGTAGTGGCCGTTCGGTTCGGAGGCGTCCGCGCGACGCGATTCGCCGCAACCGGCCGCGAGCACGACCGCCAACGCTCCGCATACGCCGAGCGACACCGCCTTGACCATGCGACTCCCCCTCACAGCGCCCCCACGATACCAGCGGGTGCAGGGGCCGGGCCCGACACGTGAAGGAGTTGCGGCCCAAGGGGTGGCGCTTCGCCAGTGCATCGCGTAGAGTTCTACCATCGGCGTACACTTGCCGTGGACTGTCCACCCGAGGAGGGGTAGGTAGAGCAGTGGTTCGCAGTGCTACGGAGCGGGCGTTCCTCCCAGCGAGGAACTTCATCGAGGAAGTCGGGGACATGATGCTCCTGACCGGCAGGACGGTCAGGTCGGCGCTGCGTCCTCCCTACCCGTACGGGGGCGAGTTCGTCTCGCAGTTTTTGTTCGCGCTGCGCCTCTGCTGGTTTCCGCTGCTGGTGTCGACGGTGTGCATCGACTACGCCGCGCCCGGTCTGCAGGCGGCCAACTTCCTCACGCTGTTTGGCGCGCTGGACCGCCTCGGCGGCTTCTTCGTGCTGGGCGCGATCCGCGAGATCGGCCCCGACGTGACCGCGATCGTGCTGGCGGGGGTCGCCGGCACGGCGATCACCGCCGACCTTGGCGCGCGCAAGATCCGCGAGGAGCTCGACGCGCTGCAGGTGCTGGGCGTGGACCCGATCAAGAACCTCGTGGTGCCCCGCTTCCTCGCGCTGATGCTGGTGACGGGCCTGTTCAACATCTACGCCATCCTGTTCGGGATCTTCGGCGGGATCCTCGCTGAGCTGGTCAACGGCTATCCGCTGGGTCCGTTCTGGAACACCTTCTTCGCCAACGCCGACACCACCGACATGTGGGGCTCGGCGCTGAAGGCCACCCTGTTTGGGGCGATCATCGCGATCGTGTGCTGCTACAAGGGCATGACCGCCTCCGGCGGCGCCGAGGGCGTCGGCCGCGCCGTCAACCAGGCGGTGGTCATCACCTTCCTCGCGGTGTTCGCGTTCGACTACGTCTTCGAGCAGACGCTGCTGGCCACGCATCCCCAGATCCTGGTCATCAAATAATGAATGAATGGCTAGCACTCCCTCGAGAATGGATCGCCGCATCGGGCGAAATCGCCGGCTTCGGCGGCAAAGTGATGGGCGACGTCTACAGCTTCCGCGTCTTCCGCTTCTTCGGCGAGACGCTGCGCCAGGCGGGCATCCTGATCATCTCCTCGACGCTGATCATCTGGGCGCTGATGTTCATCCTTGGGCTGCAGTGCGGGATCCAGGGCGCCTACTTCACCCAGGCTCAGGGGGCGCCGGCCTACTCCGGCGTGTTCACGGCGTGGTGTGACCTGCGCGAGATCATCCCCTACGCCTTCGGCTACATGATGTCGGCGAAGGTCGGCACCGGGATCGTGGCGGAGCTCGGTGCGATGCGCATCTCCGATGAGATCGACGCGCTGGAGGTGATGGGGATCGACTCCCTCACGTTCCTCTGCGCGACCCGCTTGCTGGCCGCCTGGATGGTGCTGCCGTTCATCTACCTCGCCGGGATCGGCGGCGCCTTTCTCGCCTCATACATCGCCGTGGTGCAGCAGGTGGGGGTGGTGTCCTCCGGTGGGTATGAGCTGATCTTCTGGCAGTTCCAGAACCCACCCGACTTCCTCTACAGCCTGATCAAGGCGATGGTGATGGCCACCGCGATCGTGCTGGTGGGCTGCTACTACGGTTATAACGCCTCCGGAGGCCCCGTGGGGGTTGGTACGGCCACAGCCAAGTCGATGGTCATGAATATCGTACTCGTTCACATCATTGGAATGCTCGGGACCCAGATCTTCTGGGGGGCCAACCCCCGGGCGCCGATCGGAG
>JBEKYV010000207.1:0-6555 GCA_049510515.1 Solirubrobacteraceae bacterium
GGCGTCCGATGGGGAGCCGGCGGTGTTCGCTGATCGTGTGTGGATGCTGGAAGATGGCGAGCTGACTGCGATGGACGACACGGCTGTCCCTGGCGAGGACCCCACCGTCATCGACTTCCCTGGGCGCCGGCGGCGCGGCTCCCAGCGCGCGGTGTGAGCGTTGATGCTGGAGCTACGGGAACTCGTGAAGCACTATCGGGCCGGTGAGCCGGTCCGCGCGGTGGACGGCATCTCGATGTCGATTGACACGGGTGAGTTCGTGGCGCTGTATGGGCCGAGCGGGTCGGGGAAGTCGACGCTGCTTGATCTGATTGCGGGCTTGATCGCGGCGGATCGCGGTGCGGTGCTCGTCGATGGCCGGGATATCGCTGGCTTCTCAGACCGCGAGCACGCGGACTATCTGTTGAACGGTGTCGGGATCGTGGGGCAACCGCGTAACTTGATCCACGGCGCGCTTGCGTGGGAGAACGCCTCGTTGAAGCTGTGGCGTACCGACACGCGTGGTGCCCGGCGGTGTATCGAACCGCTGATGGAGCGTCTGGGCCTCGAGGAACGGATGAACCATCGAACGAGGGATCTGTCGATGGGGGAGCGCCAGCGCGTGATGATCGCGCAGGCCCTCTCGACCGACCCGAAACTCGTGCTCGCCGACGAGCCAACGGGGAACCTCGACACTCGTCGCACCCGTGAAGTCCTCGAGCTTTTGAAGGAGCTGTGTGCGGAGCGCGGAACGGCAGTGCTGCTGGCGACTCACGACCCGCAGGCCGCCGCGTACGCCGATCGCATCCACGAACTGCGCGACGGGCGTCTTGAGCCCTACCGGCCCGATACCGGGCTAGCGTCCTTGTCGGAGGCTCAGGCATGAGCCGGGCGGCGGACCTCACGGAGAGACCGGGCCGGTGGATGTCGCCGGCGGAGATCTTGTATGTGTACCGTGCGCGTCTGCGAGCTCGGCTGGTGGTTGTTCAAGAGTTGCTCGCAGTGCTCGGGATCGCGGTGGGCGTGGCGCTGCTGTTTGCCTCGCAGGTTGCCAGCACGAGCCTGAACGCGTCGGTGCGGCAGCTCACCAGCCAGCTCGTCGGTGCGACCCAGTACCAGGTGGATGCCCGTGGCCCCGAAGGCTTCAGCGCTGGTTTGACCGGCGAGATACAGCGCCTACCTGGCGTCAAGGCAGCGCTGCCGTTGCTGGAGCAGCCGGCGACGATCATCGGCCCCTCCAGCCAGCAGCCTGTAGACCTCCTCGGCGCGTCCCCGGCATTCCTGCGGTCTGGCGGCCCGTTGCTGCGGCGCTTCAGCTCCTCGCAGCTCGCGCACCAGCAGGTGGTGGCGCTGCCCGCGCCGCTGGCCGCGGCGCTCGGTGTGGGTCCGCTGCAGCCGGTCAAGCTGCAGGTCGGGGATCGCGTAGTCGAAACGCTGCTGGGCACCACCCTTCAGGAAGGCGACATCGGTGGCTTGATCCACAGCTCGGTGGCGTTGGCGCCGATCGCCTACGCGCAGAAATTGACAGGCATGACCGGGCGCCTCACGCGCATCTACGTTCAGGCGTATCCAGGGCACTCTCGTCAGGTGCAGACGGCTTTGCAGTCCTTCGCGACCACGCGGCATCTGAATTTGAAGCCGGCCGACTTCGACGCGAAGCTGTTCGCGGTTGCGGCGACCCCGGAGAATCAGGGAGAGAGCCTGTTCTCCGCGATCAGCGCACTCGTCGGGTTCATGTTTGCGTTCAACGCGATGCTGCTGACGATCTCCCAGCGCCGCGAGTTGATCGAGGTGCTGCGCTTGCGCGGCAACACACGCGGCATGACGCTTCAGGTGCTCATCTTCGAAGCGCTCGTCCTCGGAGCGATCGCGTGCGTCATCGGGCTGGCGCTCGGCGATCTGCTGTCGGTCCTCGCCTTCAAAGCCACACCTGGGTATCTCTCCTTCGCGTTCCCGGTTGGCTCGCAGAGGATCATCACCTGGCCGACGATCGCTCTCGCGGTGGGCGCGGGGATGGCTGCCGCGCTGATCGGTGTGCTCGCCCCGCTGCGGAGCATCCTCGGCCCCACCCACCAGCCGCGGGCGGCGCTCGAGCGCGCTCCACGGGGCTGGACGGGGCTGCGGGTGGGAGTCGGGCTGGCGTGTCTGGCTGTGACGAGCGCGATCCTGCTCGCCCGGCCGCAGTCCGCGGTGCTCGGAAACTTCACGCTGCTCATCGCCCTGGTGTGCCTGCTTCCATTCCTGTTCAACGCCTGTATCGCGGCATTCGAGGCGCTGCAGAGCCTCACTCGTGTCGCATCGCCGAAGCTCGCGATCGTCGAGCTGCGCGACCCGCTGACGCGTGTGCGGTCGCTCGCGATCGCGGCCACCGCTGCGATCGCTCTCTTCGGTGCGGTCGCTGTGCAGGGCGCCCAGCACAACCTTCAGAAAGGGCTAAACCGAACCGCGGTCGAAATGAACTATGTGACCGACCTGTGGGTGTCGGCTTCGGGGGAGGCCAACACGCTGGGGACCACACCGTTCCCCAGCTCGGGGACTGCCAAGCTCGCTCGTCTCCCGGGAGTGCGCACGGTGGGGGTATACCGGGGTGGGTTCCTCGATATCGGCGACCGGCGTGTGTGGGTGATCGCGCCACCCCGCACATCCGCACAGCTGATCCCCGCGGGTCAGGTCGTTGACGGGAACGCTGTGCTCGCCACCACGCGGCTCCGCGCAGGTGGCTGGGCGGTGATCTCCGAAGCGATCGCGGACGAACTGCATCTAAAGATCGGCCAATCCTTCACGCTGCCGGCGCCCCACCCGGCGGTGCTGCGCGTGGCGGCCTTGAGCACCAACGGCGGCTGGCCGCCGGGCGCGGTCATCATCAACTCTCAACAGTACGCCCGTGCCTGGGGCAGCACTGCCGCATCCGCTCTGAACATCTCGCTGGCGCCAGGCACCAGCCCAGCCCAAGGCCGCCGCGAGGTCGCCAGGGCACTCGGCCCGGGCTCGGGGTTGACCGTCCAGACAGCCGCCGAACGCGCGCAGCAGTGGAAGACGATCAGCCAGCAGGGACTCCAGCGCCTCACCGAGATCGCGACCCTCGTTCTCGTCGCCGCGATTCTCGCGATCGCAGGTGTGATGGGCTCGATGATCTGGCAGCGCCGCCCCCAACTGGCTTACATCAAGCGCCAGGGCTACAGGCGCGGTGTGCTTTGGCGCGCACTGTTTTGGGAGTCCACGCTGCTGCTCGCCACGGGCTGCTGGATCGGCGCGCTCTTTGGGTTGTTTGGCCAGTTGCTGATCTCGCACGCTCTGGCTACGGTCACAGGGTTTCCGGTCGTCATCAACGTCGGAGTCGCCATCGCGATCTCGAGCTTCGGGATCGTGTGCGCGACGGCGCTCGCGATCCTCGCGGTCCCCGGCTACCTTGCTGTGCGAGTACGCCCGACGTCGGTCAGCCCGGCGTAGCGGAAGCGGCGAGGCAACACCGCTCTCCCTAGCGCAGCTGACAGCCCTCGCGCGTGCAGCCACCCGCCAATTGCTCTGGGGGCTGCGTGAGGTAAGGCGCGCCGTTCGTGGATGGAGGCGGCTGGCCTCCCGCATTCCGGACCCGGCCCTACGCGAGGATGCTCTGCGCGCTCTCGCGAGCAAGCGGGCGAACATCGACGGCGCGGCGCTTTTTTGGTCGATCCCCAAGCGCCGCAACCACGAGCTGCTGCGACTTCTCGTTGCCTTCGAGATCCTCGCTGACTTCCTGGACAACGTGAGCGAGCGCGGAGCGCATATCGGCGTCCACAACGGGACCCAGCTGCACCGCGCGCTGATCGAGGCCCTCGACCCACACACCGCGCTCTCGGACTACTACCGCTTCCACCCATGGAAAGACGACGGCGGCTACCTCCGGGCACTGGTCGAAGGGTGCCAAGAGCTCTGCGGGCGCCTGCCCTCCTACCACCGCACCAAGCCGCTCACCCTCCACGCTGCCCACCTCGCCCAGGTTTTGCCCCTCAACCATGAGCCCGATCCGGCGACGCGAGACGAACACCTCACAGAATGGGCCAACGGGCAATTGGGCGATGTAGGACGGCTCGCTTGGTTTGAGCGCAGCGCTGCCGCCAGCGCATGGCTGACGATTCTCGCCCTGCTGGCACTCGCAGCCGAGCCTGATTGTGAAGGCGACCAGGCACATGCAATCTACGCCGCCTACCTCCCGTGGGTTTGCCTCGCCGGCACGATGCTAGACAGCTACGGCGACGCCGCTGAGGACGCCGCCAGCGAAGCGCACAGCTACCTCTCCCATTATCCAAGCATCGAGGTCGCCGCCGACCGCTTGAGCGAACTACTGCGCCGTTCCGCCCTCGCGGTGCGCTGTCTGCCGGACGGCAGCAGACACGTGGTGATTGTCGCCTGCATGGCCGCGATGTATCTCACCAAGGACAGCGCTCGTACGCCGAACCTGCACGCACACACCCGCACCATCGCGCGCTCCGGTGGATCACTCACCAGGCTGCTCATGCCTCTGCTCAGGCTGTGGCGCATCGCCTACCACCTACGATCGGATAGGAGTCCCCCGACAACAACACCAGCCAGCAGCCAGATTCTCAACCAGCGGTGCACCCGTTGGCGAGCTGGGAATAGCAGGCTACCAAAAGGCAGCCCACTGCCTCACGCTGCGCAGACATTCATGTTTTGGAGGCGGCCCCAGGCGTACCTGGAGGCATGCCGCAGGCACTACGGCCCCACATTCACCATCCGGCCAGTTGGTAAACCACCGCTCGTGTTCATGGCCGAACCGACAGACATCAAGGCGATCATCACCGCCTCCCCCGATGTCCTGCACCCCGGCGCCGGAGCATCCGTAATCGCCCCGCTCGTCGGTGAAAGCTCATTTATGCTCGCCGAGGAAGAGCAGCACCTGGCGGGTCGTAAGACGATCCTCCCCGCCTTCCACCATCGCGTGATCGCCGAACACGCTGAGACGGTTCGCGAGTTGGCCGAGCGCGAGATCGACCGCTGGCCACTCGACACACCCTTTGCAATCCACCCACGCCTCCGTGCGCTCACCCTCAATGTCGTCCTACACACTCTCTTCCACCATGAGGACCCCCGCTTGCCGGAATTGCGCGACGCGCTACTCGTGATGCTTCGCATCACAGCGAGCCTCGGATTGCAGGAACCCCAGCTCAGGCACCTACCTGGCTGGAGGCATTCCTGGAAAGACTTCTTAGCTCACCGCGCCGTGGTTGACAGACTGCTGTATGACATGATCGCGCACCCCTCCACGTGCTGCACTGCCGGAGCGCTGACGCTGCTGCTTGAAGCAAGCAACCCCGGCAACTCACCGATGGTGCCCCAGCAGATCCGCGACAACCTCATGTCGATCATCGTGGCTGGTCATGAGACCACTGCCTCCCAGCTTGCCTGGGCGTGCCAGCTACTCGCCTTTAACCCAAAGGCCCGCGACCGCCTGGTGAAAGCGATCGATCGCGACGATGAGACATATCTGACGGCCACAATTCAGGAGGTCCTACGCCACCGCCCAGTGTTTCTGTTCGCGATCCCCCGCGAAGTTCACAAGCCAATCGAGATCGGGCGATGGGCATGCCGACCGCCGGCGCACCTGGTCGGCTGCATCTATCTCATGCACCACGATCCGCGAATCTACCCGGACCCCCACGAGTTCCGTCCGGAGCGCTTCCTGGAGCAGCCTCCGCAGGCACCGTACTGGCTGCCCTGGGGAGGCGGCCGCAAGCGTTGCCCAGGCCACACCCTGGCTACGCTGGAGATGCGTGTCTTCTTGCGTGCTCTCCTGGCGCAGAGGTCGCTCACACCAGCGGGCAGGAAACCCGAGGAGGCCCGCTGGCGGAGTGTGATCGTAACGCCGGCAGACGGATCGCGCGTGATCTTGACCAAGCGTGCTGACGCCTCGCACCACCCAGCGCGAATATTCGCAGCCGTCAAGTAGCCGAGTTAATTTAATGAACAAACGTGAGCGAGGCACGTTTCCTAAAACAATGTTTCTGTTTATTTAGGAAACCGGGTTTTGGCAGTTGATTCAAAAGTGTGGTAGTCATTGTGATCATGGCGCAGCGTGATCATGCCAAGGTGGCACACCCGCCACCGGTAAGGGTGCCGCTCAGCGCGTTGCCTGCGGTGGGTCACCTTCGGCTGGGCATTAAGGGGCCGGTGGCGCCATGAATGAGCAGCCCGTGTATCTGCGGCTGACCGCTGAGCAGGTGGACTCGATCGTGCACCCGGCGCGAGGCGACGCAATGGCGAGCCTCACGGCGCTGCTGTCTGTGAGGATCACTCGTGAGAGGATTCCTTCGGTTGACGTGTGGGAGGAGTGGGCTCAGGGGGAGATGGGCGAGTCGCGGTTCTCGTTCTCGCTGGTGAGAGGCTTGCTTCTGCTGGCAGATCTCGCGGACGGCCATCGAGCCAGCCTGACGGATCTTGCCGCTGATCTCAATCTTTCCGAGAGCACGGCCGGCAGGTATCTGCAGACGCTGGTGATGGCTGAGCTGGTGGAGCAGGATCCGAAAACCAGCCTGTACCGGCTGGCGGGGTAGGCGGGGTTTCGATGCCGAGAACGCG
>JBEKYV010000208.1:0-6551 GCA_049510515.1 Solirubrobacteraceae bacterium
CCGCACCAACTGATCACGCTCAGCGTCAGTCAACTCCAACACCTGCTTGGGCCGTCCAGTTCTTGGCATACCACAGCATACCAAACTTAACCAGCGAACTTACGGCGCGGGACACTAGCTGGCTATCGACCTGGGCGCTCGAGTAGACCTCGGACCGAGGGTCTACGCGAAACTGGAAAGGGACACATGCTCTGCACATTGACCGCCCGCCGCTTGAAGCCCGGCGCCTACGATGCGTTCCGCGCGGCATGGGATCCTGGCGACGCCGCCGCGGAAGTAATCGAGCGTTGGCGCCCGATCTACCACGTCCGCGACGTCAGCGACCCCGACATCGTCATCTCGTTCGGCTTCTTCAACGGCTCATTGGAGGAGCTCGCTGAAGTCCAGGCTCAGGCAGGTCGAGGCGATCAGGTTGCCCGCATCGCGCAGAACGTTGAGGAGGTGCTTCTCGACGGCGCTTATGAGGTGGTCGAGAAGCTGGATAGCATCGCCTCTGACGGTCGTTGACGCGGCATGGAGAGCGCACTGCGCCGCGCCGGCTCCTGCTTGTGGGTTAACATCGATCGATGGGTGTGGCGGAGGAGCTTCGTCGGCGGGCGCGGACGACATGGGCATCGGGCGACTGGGATAGCTTCTCGCGGCTGGTCGAGCCGGTTGGGGCTCTCGTGCTCGATCGGATCGAGGTTGAGCCGGGGATGGATCTGCTGGACGTGGGAACTGGCAGTGGCGGCAATGTTGCAATTCCGGCTGCGTTGCGCGGGGCAACGGTTGTGGGCTGCGACGTGACGCCCGAGCTGTTCGTGTATGCGCGTCGCCGCGCTGCTGCGGCAGGCGTCGAGGTCGAGTGGGTGGAGGCCGACGCGCAGGCTCTGTTGTTCGGGGACGCTAGCTTCGATCGCGTTACCTCCACGTTCGGTGCGATGTTCGCGCCCGATCATCTCCGCGCGGCCGCCGAGCTGGTTCGGGTCTGCCGGCCCGGAGGGCAGATCGCAATGACCACCTGGGTCAACGACGGCTTCGCCGGGGAGCTTTTCACACTGACGGGCTCGTTCATGCCTCCTGCGCCGCCAGGCGTGCAGCCGCCACCGCTGTGGGGGGTCGAGGAGCACGCGCAGGAAGCGTTCGCTGCTGCTGGCGCCTCGGCCACGATCGAACGCGAGACCGTCGACTTCGACTTCCCCTCGGTCGAGGACGCTGTGCAGCGCTATGCAAAGGATTTTGGGCCGTTCGTTATCGCCCGGGGAGCCCTTGAGCCGCAGGGGCGGTGGGAGGAGTTCCTACAGGCGTTCGCTGACCTCGTTCGCCGGTTCAACCCCGCGAGCGATGGGACGGCGAAGATCCGCTCCGACTACTTCGTGATCCGCGTCGAGCGCTGACATATCGAGCACATCTCAGGACACCAACTGGACGACCACCACCACGATCACGACCACTATTACGATCAGCAGCAGCGGTATGAGCATCACTACGGGACGCCTGGCGCGCGGCGGAAGTTTGATCAGGAGGGGTAGCAGACGCCTCCCGAGCGGGGATTTCATCAGCAGGCGCACCGGCAGTGGCAGTGTCCCGGGCGGGCCGCCGCCGGGAGGGCCGGGAAAGCCGCCGCCTGGCGGTCCGGGAGGAGTGCCGGCTTGTGGTCCGGCAGGTCCACCGCTTGGGGGGCCGGGACGCCCTCCCGGTGTGGGTCCGGAAGGAGCGCCAGAGGACCGCTCGCCTGCATCCCCGCCGGCGGCGCTCGGGGTCTGCGGCACGACGTTGCGCACCACGGTCTTATCCACGCCCTCGACCGGCCGGCTGCGGATCACGGTGCGATTCGGGTCCACCGGAGGCTGATCGCCGGCGGCTTTGCGCAACACGGTCCGCTGGGGATCATCGACGGCGGGCTCATCGACGACGGGCTCCTCCACCACGGGGATCTCCACGGCGAACAGCGTGATCCCCATCTTCAGGCTGGCGTTGCTGGTCAGCGTCGTCACGCCCGCGATGCGCTGTCCGTCGACGAACGTGCCGTTGAGCGAGCCGAGGTCCTCGATCTCAAGGCCTCCGGCTACCGGGCGGATGGTTGCGTGCCGGCGCGACATCTCCGAGTCCTCGACGGTCAGATCCGCGCCCTCGCGGCCGATCACCAGCTCTCGGTCGCACTCGATGCTCTGTCCCTCGCGGGGGCCGGTTGTGATCGTCAACGTGGGCATCGTGCTGGGCGGCAGCCTAATGGTATGGGGAGCCCGCGTCAACTTTTCGGCCGAGCCCGCGCAAGCATCCCGTCGATCAGGCGGCGAGCTTCCCGCCGCACTTGCGTCAAACCGCGTGTCTCCTTGCCACCAAGCGCCGGGGTAGCCGCCAAGCCTCCCGGGGAGGCGTCGCGGCGAGGCGCGGCAGCCGCCAGCACCTCACCCCATGATAGGCTCGCGCCAAGGCCAACTATGGGAGGACTATCGGTCCGGCGCCAATGATCGAGCTTGCCTCCATCTTCACAGTCGCCTCGGGCATCGGCTATCCGCTGATCTTCTTGATCGTGGTGATCGAGACGGGCTGCGGCGTCCCGATCGCGCCCGGTGAAATCGCGGTCGTCACCGGTGGAATCGCCGCCAGCAGCGGCAGGCTGAATATCTTTGCCGTGATCGCGATCGCCGCCGTCGCGGCGATCATCGGCGACAACATCGGCTACGTGATCGGCCGCAACGGCGGGCGCAAGCTGCTCGAGCGCCCGGGTCTATTCGAACGCCAGCGCCACCAGGTGATCGGGATGGCCGACTGGTTCTTCGACGGCCACGGGCCCAAGGCCGTGTTCATCGGCCGCTGGCTGCCGGTGCTGCGCGTCTACTCCTCGTGGCTGGCCGGCGGGGCTCGAATGCGCTGGCAGTCGTTCGCATTCTGGAACGCCCTCGGCGGCATCGCCTGGGCGACGAGCATGGGCCTGTTCGGCTACTTCGTCGGCGCCAGCGCGACCAAATTGATACACCAGCTCGGCATCTTCGGGATCTTCGTGCTCATCATCGGGCTGGTCGCCGTCTTCTTCATGATCCGCCGTCAGCGCCGCCGCTTCACGCTCGCCACGGAGGCGCAAGTCGCGGGCACGCCGGTCGGTGACACAATGGGAACCAAGTGACCTCGATGCTGCCACCCGGCCCGAAGAAGTCGATACGCACCAGCATGAAATGGTTCCGCGAACCGGCGGCCGTCATGCAGGAAGGCTACGAGCGCTACGGCGATGTGTGGCTGCTGAGCATGCAGCGCGAGACCTCGTTCGTGCTCGTGTCCGATCCCGATCTCGTCAAGCAGGTCTTCACCGCCGACCCGGCGGTGCTGCGTGGTGGAGAGGCCAACGCCCAGATCGGCACGGCGTTGATGGGCAACCACTCGGTGATCCTGCTCGACGAGGACGAGCACACGGCTTCACGCAACCTGCTGCTGCCCCCCTTCCATCGCGACAGCATTCAGCGCTTCAGCGACCACGTGGCCCGAGCGTGCGAGAAGAATCTCACCAGCTGGCCGCTGCACACCCCGATCGAGCTGCTGCCGCGTATGCAGGAGATCACCCTCGACACGATCATGGCAGCGGTATTCGGCGTCACCGGCCCCACAGTCGAGCGCCTGCGCGCGCGGATCACCGACCTGGTGGCGTTCGGCGCCGACGAGCGGCGGGTGGTGTTGATGCACGTGGCGGGCCGGCTGGGACGGGTGCCACGCTCGTTTGTGCGGGTACGCGACCCCCTCGACACGGTCCTGTTCGAGGTGATCGAGGCTGCCAGGCGCGATCCCCGGCTGGATGAGCGCGACGACGTGCTCGCGATGCTGCTCGGGACTCGCCACGAGGACGGCACCCCGCTGGCCGACCGCGAGCTTCGCGACATCCTGGTGACGCTGCTGATGCAGGGCCACATGTCGACCGGCACCGCCCTCGCCTGGGCGTTGGAGCGCCTCACCCGCCACCCGGCCATGCTCGAGCGGCTCAGAGCCGAGGTCGAAAGCGGCAGCGAGGAGTACCTCGACGCGGTGATCAACGAGGTGCTGCGCCTGCGCCCCCCGGTGGGGCTGGCGATGCGGATGGTCAAGCAGCCGTATGAGATCGGCGGCTACGAGGTACCGCCGGGCATGCTGCTGGCGCCCTGCATCCTGATGCTGCACCGGCGCGAGGACATCTACCCCAACGCGCTCGAGTTCCAGCCCGAGCGCTTCCTCGACAAACCCACCGGCACATACACGTGGATTCCGTTTGGGGGCGGGCAGCGGCACTGCATCGGCAGGAGCTTCGCGACCTTGGAGATCAAGGTCGTACTGCGCACGCTCGCGCTGCAGGCGCGCTTCGCGCCCAGCGAGCAGCCCGACGAGGAGATCACTCGCCGGGGGATAATGTTCAGCCCGAAGCAGAACGCACTCGCGGTGTTGCGCGAGCGCGTGCCCGCGGGCTCCTACGTCGCGGCTTGAGCGTCTGGAGGTTGCTGCGTCCGATGCCCCCACGCAGCCCGATGTGCGAGACTCCGGCGTCGGTTGGTCTGATGCCACAAAGCGAGTGAGGGAGGCCCGATGACGGACGGCAGCAAGGTGATCATCATCGGCGCTGGAATCGGCGGCCTCAGCCTCGCCGTGGGGCTCAAGCGCAAGGGCGTGCCGATCTCCGTGCACGAGCGCCAGCCCGAGGTCAGGGAGCTGGGGACGGGCACCGGGATCCAACGTGTGGCCCAGCAGGGGCTCGAGAGCCTCGGCCTGAGCGAGGCGCTGCAGGAGGTCGCCGGCCAGCCGTTCGAGGCGCTGCTGCTCAAGTCCCACGGAAAAGGGCGGACGATGGCGCGCATCCCGCGGCGGGGCGAGGCGTTCGTCGTTCACCGCGGCGAGCTTTTGGAGGTGCTCAAGCGGGAGCTCGACGCCCCCGAGCTGATTCGCTGCGGCTCCGAGTGCGTCGGCGTCGAGCAGGACGGCGCTGGCGTCACCGCGCGGTTTGCCGACGGCAGCAGCGAGCACGGCAGCGTGCTGATCGGCGCCGACGGGGTGCGCTCGGTCGTTCGCTCCCAGGTGGTGGGGGACGGGCCGCCGCTGTACTCCGGTCAAACGGCGTGGCGGGGGATGCCGCTCTACACCCATCCCACGCTCCCCTCCAACATCTCCGAGCAGGTGTGGGGCCCGCGGGCGCTGTTTGGTCTGTTCCCGTGCAACGAGCGCCTGTTCTGGTGGGCCAGCGATGTGCGGCCCGAGGGCCAAGCCGACCCACCGGGTGGGCGCAAGCAGGATCTGCTGTCCACCTTCGGTGGCTGGCCGGAGAGCATCGCCGCGGTGATCGAGGCGACGCCCGAGGAGCAGATCTATCGCGGCGACCTCTATCACCGGCTGCCGATCAAGCGCTGGACATATGGCCTCGTGACGCTGCTCGGCGACGCGGCTCACCCCACGATGCCGGCGTTCGGGCAGGGCGCCGGCATGGCGATCGAGGATGCCGCAGTGCTCGCACGCGAGCTTGGAGCGGTGGCCGACCTCGCCGACACGGGCGCGCTCAAGGCTGCGTTCGCCAGCTACGAGGAGCGGCGCATCCCGCGCACGGGCTCGATCGTCAACCGCGCGCGCAGAATGGCCAACATTGCCAAGTGGCATAGCGCCCCGGCGCTTGCGCTGCGAGAGACGATGATCTCGGCGGTGCCCGAAAGCCTGTGGCTGCGCACCTACGAGCACGAGCACACCTACCAGCTCTAAGCGCGCCCGCGGATGCGCGTACTTTTCACCACGACCCCCGGTTGGGGGCACGTGCATCCGATGGTGCCGCTCGCGCGGGCGTTCGCCGAGCGGGGGGACGAGGTGCTGTGGGCCGCCCCGGCCGGGCTGCGAGACGCCCTCGAGCGGGTGGGGTTTCAGATGGAGGCGGCAGGGATCGCGTTCGGCGCCGGGCCGCCGCCGTTTGACCCGCGGGAGCTGATGGCGTTGCCCGCGCGCGAGCGCTCCACGGTGATCTTCCCGCGTGTCTTCGGCGGGGCGCTGGTGCCGCCGATGCTGGCCGACCTGCTGCCGATCGTCAAACGCTTCCAGCCGGGCGTGATCGTCCACGAGGCGGCCGAGTTTGCGGCGGCGATTGCGGCGGCCGCGGCCGGCGTCCCCAGCGTGACCCACGCGCTCGGCGCGCTGATGCCGGCCGAGCGCATGGCGGCGATCGGCGAGCACGTCGATGGCCTATGGGAAGAGCTGGGGCTGAGCCCGCGCCCCTACGCCGGCAGCTACGCCGACCTCTACATCGACATCTGCCCGCCCAGCCTCCAGAGTGCTGACATGAGCCATGTGCCGTCCGTCGCCCCGCTGCGGCCGGTGACGTTTGCCAGCGAGGGCGCGGAGGAGCTGCCGAGCTGGCCCGAGCAGTACGCCCACGACCCGCTCGTCTACGCCACGTTCGGCACGACGCTCGCGTCGCGGGCGGCGCCCACCGCGACCGTGCTCGAAGCGCTGCACGAGCTGCCGGTACGGCTGCTGCTCACCGTCGGGCCGGAGGGCGATCCGGGGCAGTTCGGCGAGCAGCCGCCCAACGTGCACGTCGCCCGCTACATCCCGCAAACCGCCGTGCTCGACAGCTG
>JBEKYV010000209.1:0-6509 GCA_049510515.1 Solirubrobacteraceae bacterium
CGGGAGCCTGAGCTCTCTGGGGCGGGCCGAACAGGGTCATCTGGGCGGCGAACTCGGCGCTCAGGGGCACGAAATCCGCTGTGGGCGACGGCTCGCTCGCACGGCGCTGCAGCGGCTCCTCCCAGCCCTCCTCGACTTCGTCGCGGCGGAGGGCGTGACGAAGCTCGGTTTCGACCTCCGAGGCATGTGCGCGCAGCGTCGGGTCGGCCGGCAGGTACAGCCAGCTGGGCTCGGCTCCGCCGGCCGATCTTCGATCGGTGGGGATCGTGCGCACGAAGCGCCCGACGATCTGACGAAAGATCAGCGGCGTCTTGGCGGCGGTGGCATAGACGCCCACGCGCAGCCGTGGGATGTCGACGCCCTCGGAGACCATGTTCACCGCCACGATCCACGGCTCCCGCGAGCCGCGGAAGTCGGCGAGCTTGCGCGCGGCATTCGCCTCGGTATGCAGCACCACCACCGGCGCCCGCCCGGTCGTCTCGCCCAGCAGCTTGGCGATCCGGCGGGCATGGGTGGCGTCCGCCGCGACCGCGAGGCCGCCCGCGTCACGGTGGCCCTCGGCGCGCAGCGCGGTGAGCTTGGCGTGGGCCTCCCGCAGGATCCGCGGCAGCCCCTCCGGCAGCTCGGTCGAGATCGCGGTGCGATAGCGGCGGCTGGCCTCGCGGGCGGTCAGGACCGTCTCAAACGAGGATTCGACCACGTCATCGCCGCTGCGCCACGACAGTGTGCCGTCGAACGTAACGAACGCCACCGGACGGCAGATCCCCTCGGCGACCGCCTCGGCGTAGGTGTAGGAGACGTCGGGCACCACCATTCCGTCGTGGTCGTAGTGCACGCCCGGGATCGGGGTGGCGTCGGAGCGAAACGGCGTGCCCGACAGCAGCAGCCAGCGTGGTGCCGAGGCGAATGCCTGTTGAAAGCCGGTGCCCCACGCCAGGTCCTCGCCGAGATGGTGGGCCTCATCGACGATCACGAGCATGTCGGCGGGCGCCTTGGCCGCCCAGCCGCGCGGGTCGGTCGCCACGCGGGCGTAGGTGACGGCGACGCCATGGAAGTCGCGTGGCGGGTTGGGGCCCTTGGCGTCGGGCTGCAACTGCACCCCGAGGAGCGCCGCGGCAGATGCCCATTGACGGGTGAGCGGCGTCGTCGGGCAGAGCACAGCCACGCGCGCGACGATCCGCTTGGCCAGCAGATCCTTGGCGAGCTCCAGCGCGGGGCGGGTCTTGCCGGCGCCGGGCGCGGCGGAGATCAGGAACGGGCCCTCGCGCCAGTCGGCCATACGGTGAAGCGCACGGTGTTGCCACGTGCGCAGGGATGTCGAAAGCGAAGGCGTCAAAGAGCCCGGCATCCTGCGACATGCGGCGGACGGATCGCGCGCGGCTTGCCTACGCTGAGGTGACCAACAGTCAACGGAGGTGGACGACGATGCCCGAGCACAAGATTGGAAGCCGCGAGGAATGGCAGGCGGCTCGCGATGAGCTGGCGAAGCTCGAGGCTGAGCACGCGGAGCTCGGCCGGCGGGCGACGGAGCTGCGCCGTCAGCTTCCCTGGGTGGCGGTCGAGAAGGAGTACGAGCTCGACACCGAGGACGGCAGGAAGACGCTCTCCGAGCTGTTCGACGGCCGTTCTCAGCTGCTGGCCTACAACATCATGTATGGCCCCGACTACACCAACGGCGCGTGTCCCGGATGCACGTCGCTCGCCGACGGCCTCGACGGATCGCTCGTGCATCTCGAGCACCGCGACGTGACGCTGCTGTGTTTCTCACGGGCGCCGATCGAGCAGCTGACGGCCTACAGGGAGCGGATGGGCTGGGAGTTTCCTTACGTGTCCACCTACAACAGCGAGTTTCCGTTGGACTTCGGGCTGGTGCTATCCGAGGAGCAGGCGCAGCGGGTGCCCCAGATCCAGGAGATGGTCGACAACCCTCCCGATTGGCTGGTCGAGTGGTCGCACCAGGTCGGGGCCGAGCTGAAGGACGGGCTGCGCGAGGCCCCCGCCTGGATCGCGTTTGCGCGCGAGAACGGGACCGTCTACCACACCTATACGGTGAGCGCGCCCGACCCGTTCGTCGCACCGTACTTCAACTTCCTGCTCAACCGCACACCCAAGCCCCAGCCTGAGGCGCCTCGATCGCTGCGCAAGGACGAATACCCAGACTGATCGCGGACCGCGATCGCGGCTGGGAGCGCCGGCCTGCGGTGGGACGTGGGCAGGCACGTTGGCCTGCACCCGTCGTGGGCGGGCACGTTGGCCTGCGGTACGACGTGGGCGGGCAGCGGGTAGAGTCGCGGCGAGCATGGCCGCGGAGCGCACCTCACCGCCGCAGGAGACGACCTCCTTTCACGGCGGTCGCCTGGTGGCGCGGCGGCTGAAGGCGCACGGGGCGAGCCGGCTGTTTACGCTGTCGGGGGGCCATCTCTTCTCGATCTACGATGGGTGCCGCGCGGAGGGGATCGAGATCGTGGACGTGCGCCACGAGCAGACGGCGGCGTTTGCGGCGGAGGGCTGGGCGAAGGTGACGCGCGAGGTGGGCGTGTGTGCGCTGACGGCGGGACCGGGCGTGACCAACGGGATCAGCGCGATCGCGGGTGCGCAGGCCAACCACTCTCCGATCGTGGTGCTGGGAGGGCGTGCGCCGGCCGGCCGCTGGGGGCAGGGCTCGTTGCAGGAGATCGACCACGTGCCGTTCATGCGACCGCTCACCAAGCTGGCGGCGACTGCCGGCAGCGCGGCGGAGATCCCCGAGCTGGTGGAGGACGCGTTTGCGGCGGCGCTCGCCCCGCACGGTGGCCCGGCGTTTGTGGATCTGCCGATGGACTACGTGTTCATGGAGGCGGGGGAGCCCGCTGCCCGCCCTGAGGAGGGCAGGTACATGGCGAAGGGAGCGCCGGCGGAGGCGATCGAGGCGGCGGGGAGCTTGCTGGGGGCGGCCGAGCGCCCGGTGATCATGGCGGGCACCGACCTCTACTGGGGGCACGGCGAGGCGGCACTGCTGGAGCTGGCGGAGGCCTTGTGTATCCCGGTGTTCCTCAACGGCCTCGCGCGGGGCTGCGTGGCGGCCGATCACGAGCTTTACTTCTCGCGCACGCGCAGCCGCGCCCTGCGAGAGGCGGATGTGGCGCTGGTGATCGGGGTGCCGATGGACTTCCGGCTGGGCTTTGGGGGAGCATTTGGGGAGGAGACGGAGATCATCGCGATCGACGTGGCGGAGCCGCAGCGGCGGCACCCGCGCGAGCCGGCGGTGGAGCTGTATGGGTCGCTTAGCGCCACCCTCCGCGACCTGCGTCTGGCGGCGAGCGAGCGCGCCGAGCGCCACCGCTACGCGGGCGGCCCCGCGACCGGGACCGCCGCAGGCAAAGCAGGTCCAAGCAGTGGGTGGGTTGCGCAGCTGCGGGTGGCCGAGAGCGAGCTGCGTGAAGGCGAGCGGGCGGAGCTGCAGGACACGAGGGCGCCGCTGCATCCGCTGCGCGTGTATGCCGAGCTGGCGGAGGTGCTGGATCGCGATGCGATCGTGATCGGGGATGGCGGCGACTTCGTCTCCTATGCGGGGCGCGTGGTGGACAGCTTCGAGCCGGGATGCTGGCTGGACCCTGGCCCGTTTGGCTGCCTGGGTGCCGGGCCGGGGTATGCGCTGGCGGCGAAGCTCGCGCGGCCGGAGCGCCAAGTGGTGCTGTTGCTGGGAGATGGCGCGTTTGGGTTTGCTGGTATGGAGTGGGACACCCTCGCGCGCCACGGCGTGGGCGTGGTCGGAGTGATCGGCAACAACGGTGTGTGGGGCCTGGAGAAGCACCCTATGGAGTTCCTTTACGGATACTCGGTGGCGGCCGACCTGCGGCCGGGCACCCGCTACGACCTGGTGGCGGAGGCGCTGGGCTGCGAGGGCGAGCTGGTGGAGCGCCCCTCACAGCTGCGCAGGGCGCTGGAGCGAGCGCTCGGGGCCGGCCGCCCGGCGCTGGTCAACGTGCTGACGGATCCGAGCGTGGCATACCCGCGCCGCTCGAATCTGGCGTAGGCCGCTGGCCGATGCGCTGCGCGTGAAGTGTTTCTTTTTGGACGCAAACCAATCGCGTCTTTAAAGCGAGGAAGCCGCCCGGCAGGGGGCGGCTTCCTCTGGTAGGCCTCGAGGGACAGGCAGGGGTACGTTCCTCAGAGGCCTCGGGGGTAGGGTGACCCGGGCGGCGGGAATGCCGATCGCTCGGCAGGTTCGCCCAGGTCTATGGACCGGCTGAGGGGCATAAGACACACTGCCCTACACCTCCTCAAAAAGCAGTGTATCGGATGTCGGAATCCTGTGCAACCCCAATCCAAAAAGATTTCAGATCAGCCATTTACCCCACTCTTTGGAAGGCTTTGCGGACCAATTCCATACGGTCGAGCTTACTCCAATCCGGCCAGTCGTAGCGCGCCGCCGCGCAGGATGTCGTGCTCGGAGACCTCCACGCGGTCGAACTCGAAGGCGCGCATGGCCTCCCCGAGCAGCACCATCCCCGCGACGATCGTGGGGGCGCGGTCGGGGTGCAGGCCGACCACATTGCGCCGCTGAGCTTCGCTCATGTCGGCGAGACGGGCGAGCAGCAGTTCGACGGTGGCGAGCAGCAGCACGTGGCGGTGCACCCGCGCGGAGTCGTAGGGGTCGAGCTCCAGATCGATCGCAGCCGCCGAAGTGGCGGTGCCGGCAACGGCGATCCCGTGCCGCACCGGCGCGCGCTCCTCGGGGGGGAGGCCCTCGAGGAAGATCGTGCGGGTGTCGAGCGCGAGCTGCTGCAGCTCGGTGGGCGCGGGCGGGTCGGAGTGGATGTGGCGTTCACTCATGCGCACCACCCCCGCCTGCAAAGAGACGTGAAAGCCTGCGGTGTGGTTGTGCCCGACGATGAACTCGGTGGACCCGCCTCCGATGTCGACCACCACGGCCGGCTCCGGCGAGGGCTGGCGGTCGGACATCGCCCCAAGGAACGTGAGCGCGGCCTCTTCGTCGCCCGAAAGCGTGCGCGCATCGAGTTGGTAGTCGCGGCGGACGCGCTCGGTGAAGTCGGCGCCGTTGGAGGCGTCGCGCACGGCGGAGGTGAGCACGGCAAGGTTGGCGTCGCAGCCGTGCTGATCGATCAGGGCACGGTAGTCGGAGAGCACTGCGCAGGTGCGCTCCACCGCCTCGGGCGAAAGCGCCCCACCCGAATCGACGCCCGCGCCGAGGCGGGTGACGCGCGACTGGCGCAGCAGCTCCGTCACCGACCCGCCAGGCTCGACGTCGGCGAGCAACAGACGGGTCGAGTTGGTGCCGATGTCGACGACCGCGACGCGCATGAGCGGGGATGGTAGGGAGCGGGGAGGATGGGAGGCGGGTGGGGGTGCGTGGAGGCCGGCGTGGAGGGGAGGGAGTGCTTAAAGGTCGGCGCGGAGGCTGCCTGCCGGGGGTTGGAGCTGCGCGGCGCGTTTTGAACGGACGCCTGGTCGTGGTGGTGTAAAGCGCTTTGCTAGACTGGTTGGTCCGCCGCGGGGTGGAGCAGTCTGGTAGCTCGTCGGGCTCATAACCCGAAGGTCGCGGGTTCGAATCCCGCCCCCGCTACTCGGAAAAGCCCTGCCGCGAACGCCCGAAGCTCGTGTTCTGTTGCCGTCCACACACGGTGGCGTCCGATCGTCGCTCGGACGCTAGGGTGGAACGATGGGAAAGCAGGTAGGCGTTGTGCTTTACGTGCTCGCGCTGGTAACCATCGTGGTCGCCGTGGACGTCTTGTTCTTCAGGCATCGATTCTGGGAGCGTCTGATGGTCAACATCGGGATTGTCCTGGTGTTCGCAGCGTTCGGTTTGAGGTTCCTGAAGCGAGCATGAGCGGGACGCCCGATGAAGGAAGCCAGAGACAACGCCGCTCGGAAAGGTTTTCGTGGGTGGTGGGCATCTCCCCCGCGATCCGGCATGCAACGCCTGATCAATCCTTGGGAGTACCGCCACCTTCGCGCCTTTGGGGTCACACGTATCGCCGGTGGCCTTGTCGCGACCACTGCGGGCGTCATTTGCCTTTCGTACACCGTCTACGGATGGGCAGCCTTTTTCCTGGTTGTTGGGGTGCTGAATCTCGCGGGTGGCTACTGGTACACCACTATCGCTCGCTCAGCACCTCCCCGAGCCTGAGCCCGATCCTGTATCTCATCCTCAACAGGAGCCGATACCAAGCGCAAGTCAGCCATCCCTCCCACGGTATTCGCCGAGACGGCACTCATCCTCCGTGCAAACGACCCGACCTGTCGTGGCTAAACACCCTCATTACCCGATCGCCCCACCCCAAACTGATGTCGGCGATTTCCACGGTTAGCCGCTGCGCGGCGACCACTGGAACGTGCGCACCGCGATCAGCAGCGCGGTGATGCCCCAGGCGGCGACGATGAGCAGGTCGGTGGTGGCGATGCCGCTGCCGTGCGTGTGGACGACGGGCTGCAGGAGGGCTTCGTCGAGGTGGTGGATCGGGAAGAACGTGGCGATGTTGCGCAGGAACGTGGGGATGATGCTCTCG
>JBEKYV010000021.1:0-16927 GCA_049510515.1 Solirubrobacteraceae bacterium
ACGAGCATCAGCACGCCGATCAGCACGATGGTTTGCACCTGGCGGTTTTTCAGGAGTGCTATCGCCACGCGGGTTTGCATCAGGCGGCCAGCTCCAGCGTTGTGGCGGCGTGCGTCTGCCATTCCTCGTCGATCAGCAGCTGGAGCGCTGGCCAGCCGTCATGCTCCCCGGCGTCGGATTCGCGCTTGGCGAGTTGGCGCACGGGCTCATCGCGGGCTGGGTCGGAGCTTGCGATCCAACGCTCGATCGCGGCGACACCGATTTGGATGGTTCCCTGCCCGCGCGTACCGTTCATCAGGTACCCGAGGGAGTAGGAGCCCCTTACCGTCTTCAGCGTGGAGATCGCGTCGATCGCCTCCTGTGTCAGCTTCAGCGTCCCTTGCGCGTAGGCGAGCTCGCGGGCCTCTTGGCGCAGGAACAACCGCATCGCGGCGTTGGCGAGCAGCGCCTTTCCGTGCTCGTTGTCGAAGTCCGAGAGCTGCTGGCTGATCGCGATCAACCACAGCGCGTAGTGGCGTGAGCGCCTTACGAAGTCGTTGAACCAGCGGCCGGTCGCGGGCCGCTCGATCAGCTTCCACGCCTCGT
The DNA here is from genome assembly GCA_049510515.1 of Solirubrobacteraceae bacterium. Taxonomy (GTDB): domain Bacteria; phylum Actinomycetota; class Thermoleophilia; order Solirubrobacterales; family Solirubrobacteraceae; genus Palsa-744. The sequence continues at coordinate 586 of JBEKYV010000021.1, forward strand.
CGACCACGAGGAAGGAGCGCCCAGCCCAGGCGTGTTTGGCGCTGTTGCCTGAGAGGTGCTCGCGGCGGGTGCGCGCGATCCGGCTCTTGACGTGCTCGCAGATAACGAACAGCGCCGCCGCAGCCTTCGCGTCCGGGATCGAGCGGGTGTCGAACACGACCAGCGGCGCACCGGGCGGGATCGTCGTCGGCCGGTCCGCGAGGTAGGCATACGGGCCGTCGCCGATGTAGTCGTTCAACCTCATAGAGAGGTTGCGCAACGCCTCGGCGATCCCGACCGACCCCTCGCCGCGTTCGTGGTGGTAGCGGCGCTCAAGCTCCTCCTGCAGCAGCAGCTCCCGTGGTTCCTCCCCGGTCAGTACGCAGCGCGCGTAGACCTCCGCGATGGCTAGCCCGAGGAGGTTGGCCTCGAGATCTGAGAGGCCGTAGCTGTCGCGTCCGGCGTGATGCTCGCCCAACAGCAGCGCGTGCAGCGCGAGCAGGTAGTCGATCTTTTCCGCGCTGACGCGGGCGGGGTCCTCGACATCCCAGGAGTTGATCGCGTGTGCGCCGTCGCCGACCTGGAGTGAGGCGGCGCCGGGGATCAGGCTTGCGAGGAAGTCGAAGTGGCCGGCGCGGTCGATGATGAACCCGCTCGCGCCCTGCGCGAGCGCGCGGATCAAGAGGATGATCGCGGCCATCGTCTTCCCGGCCCCGCTCATGCCGTTGATGAGCAGCAGATGATTCGGGTGCGCTGGGTCGAACGGGTCAAGGCGCTCCAGCGTCCTGCCCGGTAGGGCGTAGCCGAGCGGGATGCCGTCCGGGCTCCCGCACGAGGTTCCGCACAACGGGAAGGTGTCGCCGACGTTGCGGCTGAGGTACTTACGCCGCCGCCGCGCGGCGTCGCGGCCGAGCGGCAGCGTCGATTCCCACAGCCGGCGTTGAGAGAACGGACCGTGCTGGATACGTGCGTCGCACGCCATCGTGACCTCCCGTGCGGTGGCCTGGCACTGCTCCTTCAACGCCTCCGCGTCCCCACCGGGCTCTTGCAACCCGCAGTAGATACTCACGCGGTAGATGCCCGCGCCGGCGCTCGTGGCCAGCTCGGTGTTCAGCTCGGCGGCCTCCTCCTCTTGCACCCTGGCGTCGGGGTCCAGGGGTCGTCCGCGCTGCTCGACGCCGCGGTTGACGCCGTGGATGCGCTTGTAGCGGCGCTTCTGCGCCATCCGCTCGCGGAACCTGTCAGTCGCTTGGATATGCACGCTCAACACGAACGGGCGTGGCGTCTGCATCATGTGAAGCAGCCAGCCGAGCCACGTTTGCTCCGGCGCGAGACTGACGTAGAAGACCTGCTCCAGCGTGTCCCCAAAGCTGATGCGGCTGCGGTCAGCCAGCCCGGCCGGAGCGGTACAGATCGCCTCGGCGAGCGCCTGCGCCCGCTCGTCGGCTGCCTGCGCGCTCTCTCCGGCAGTGAGAGCGTCGATGACGTGCGGCGCCATGAAGCTCGCAGGCAACCCTCCCGCCAGCGCCTGGTCGGGGTCAAACCGGCGGTGCAGCAGATCGAAGATCTCCTCGCCCGCCAGCACACGCCCGGCGAGCCCCATCGCCTCAAGATCGCTGCGAACGCCCTCGCAGTGGCGCAGCGACTCCCTGAAAGCGCGCTCATGCGCCTCGGCCTTCACCCGCAGCGCCCGCCTCGACCAGCCCGCCAACCAGCGGTGTTGCGGCTGCCAGGAGCAGACGACGAGGTAGCGAACCTCAAGCGGCGCGACCGTCAGCGCGTGGGTGCGCAGCGACTGCTCCTGGGCGACCCCGAGCCGGCGGATCGCCCGCGCGCGCTCATGCTCGCCGACGTCCTCGGCGCCACCGGCAGCCTGCTCGCAGTGGTGGGTCTCCTCGGCCAGAACTTCATCGAGTTCAAGCCGGGTGCCCTGAACGTAGAGCTGCAGCGACTGACGATCCGGGAGCCGCGCGGCGACCTGCCCGAAGCCGGCTGAGACGCGCTCGGCCTCGGCTGGGTCGAGCACCAGCGGGTTGACGACCTCGACCTCGAGCACGCGGACGTAGTTGCCGTCCTCGCGCACGAGCAGCCCGTCCGGCTCGATCGCCGCGACGCCGAGGAGATCGGCGGTACTCGCCCGGCTCGCCATCAGCCCCATCGCTCCCCGCAGATCAGCTCATCCAACGCCGGGTCCTCAACGTTGCCGTCTTGAGGATCAGATGGCTCCGTGCTGGCCAGCACAAGCACGCTGCGCGCTCGTGAGCGCCCGTGGGAGGCGGCCGGAAGCGTGTGCCGGGACAGGCGCCAGCGGCACATGTCGCGCAGCAGCACGCCGAGCTGCAAGCCGCCGCTCTCCGACACATACATCAGGGCGGCCGGCAGCCCGATCACGAACACGCACAGCGTGATCGCTGGCTTCGTCGGCAAGTGCGAGAGATGGATTAGGCCGAAGACCGCGGCGCAACCTGCGATCAGCATCGCCCACTGCCTGATCGTGAACGCGACCAACCGCGGCGCCTCATCCAGCGAACGGAACGTGCGGTGGATCACCGTTTACCCCTCCCCCTCGGCCGACGACCCGATGATGCGTTGCGAGGTTTCGAGGCCGGCGGCGGCGCCTTCGGCTTCCCAGCCGTAGGCGGCCGGGAGGACCCAGGCGACCCTTTGGGGCCGCTGGCCGGCACGCTCGCGTTCCGCTGCGCGCTGCTCGTCACCTTCCGCCCAGGGTGCCCCGTGCTCTGGCCGGCGCTCGCAGGGCGCGGCGAGCTGGCGCTCGCGGCGCGTGCTGGCTTAGCGCGGGGGACGCTCCGTGCCGTGGTCGAGCCACCGCCGGATGCACGCTTGGGCGCGTTGGCCGCGACGGCCGTGCCGCTGCGGCCCTTCCCGGCTGTCATCCGCGCCGATGTCCTGCCCGTCCCGTTCGCGGACCGTGTGCTACGCGGGCCAGCCGCTCGCGCGGCGCGTTGCGCCGCCGCTCGTGCCGGCCGCGCGGAGCTGGCGGCCATCGCCGCCCGCGCCTCACGCGGCGCGTTGGCGAGAATGCCCCGTGCACGCCCCAGCCGCTCACGCACCCCGCCTGAGCGCACGGCTGCTCGCCCTCCAGCACGGCCCGCCGCGCCGGTCGCCATGCCACCCAACGCACCGGCCCCCGCCCCAGTAGCAGCCGGGGCGATACGCGAGCCCAGGCTGGTGCGTCGTGCCGCGCCGGACAAGCCCCGCCGAGCCGCGCCAAGCGGCCCACCCTCCGGGGCGCCCATCGCGCCAGCGGCGCTGCCCGCGCTTCGGCCGAGGGCGGGCATTCCCTCGACTGCGAAGCTGCGCAGCCGCGTGTGCGCGGCGCGCATCCGCTCGGCTCCCGGCATCGCGCTCGCGCTCCGCGAGCCGCTCCCAGTGCTGCTTGTGCGCAGCGCTCCGCTGAGGATGTGCCGCAGCTCCCCGAACAGCATCAGCGGGAGCTTCACCGCGAGGATGAAGGTGATGAGCCCAGCGAACGCGGCGGCGATATGGCCGGGTAGCCCGCCAGCGCCGTGCGTGACACTGGTCGCATCGAGCGTCAGCGCGCCAGCGGTAGCGAACAGGATCGTCCAGCCGATCGGCACCAGCATGATCGCCATCAGCGCGTGCCCCCAGGCCCGCGCCAGATGTGAAAGCTCAGGAATCGGTGCCAGCGCGATAAACGGCGGCCCCGCGCAGAAGACAAGTGCCAGCAGCACGGTCAACGCCTCCGCGGACGCGAACAGCGCGGCGGCGAAGACGACGCCGACGATCACCAGGAACGCGCCGAACACGCCGCCCGCGCCGATCAGCAGCGCGCCGCCGAACAGGACAGTGATGATGCTCGCCAGACCGTTGGCGACGACCGGGAACCCGAGGATCGCATGCGTCAGGGTGTTAGTCGCGTCGACGGTTTGCTCGACCAGCCAGCGGTAGACCACAAGCACCCCGGTCGCCGACGCACAGCGGCCCAGCGCGCTCACCGGATGCGCCGCCCCGGTGAGACCCATCATCCAGTAGCGCAGCGTGCAAACCGCCACCGTTACCGGCATCAGCGACATGCCCAGGTAGGCCATATCGCTCTCCAGTTCATCCACATGCCCCCACGACGCAGGGTCAGGCAGCGCAACGAGGTGCTGGATCGTCGCTACCGTGCCGTGCTTGAGAAACCCAGGCACCAACGCACCAGCGAGCGCCGAGAAGAACCCCGTCGCTATCCCTTCGATGATGCTGTGCAAGCTCGGCAGACCAAGAAACCCAAGCGGCACGATCTGCCCGCCACCCGTGGCTGCGGACGCTGCCGGCGCGCACACGAGTAGCCCACAAAGCGAGCCCGTGGCGATCACCGGCAGCCAGCGCGCATATCGACGAACGATCACCCTGCACACGCCCCGTTCACGCGACGATCCCGCTGATCGACGCGAGGATCGCCAAGCCGACGAGCGTCTTGATCGCCACGTCATGCGCCCTGCTGTGCCCCGCCATGAACATGATCGCGACGACCGCGACCACGAGGCCCATCGCGGTGCCACCGAGCCACACCAGGCTGCCCTTCAGCTTTTCAACGAAGTTCTGAACCCCGCTGATCGGCGTGCCATTGAACGCGCCCGCGGCTTTCAACGCGTACGCGTGAGAATCCGGGAACACCGCCACGGCCACAACCGCGATCACGATCCCCGCCAGCGTCCCCAACGCCAGCAGCAGAGCCGCCCGCGTTCGATCTCGACGGGCAACCGCCCGCATAAATGTGAGCGCCATCACTGGCCTCACCTCCTTTGTGTTGGATTGCAAACTCATGGCGAGAACGGCCCCCCTCCCTGCTGTTCCGGCGCCTGGGCAGGCGGCGCGCTCGCCTGGGGCGCCGGAGCCTCCGAGGGCTGCGGCGCCGGCTCTTCGCTCCGCGCCGGCGCGGCTGCGGGCGCCTCACTGATGGCCGGCGCAACCGCGCGCACCGGCTGCGGCGCGGAGCGCGGGATACGGGGTGGTGGCACAGCGCGCGGCACCCGTGGCGCTCGGCGCACCCGCCGAGGAGATCGCGTCACCGTCATCGGCGCGCTCGGCGCCGGTGCTGCTGGCGGTTTTACTGCCGGGCCGGGATGCTCGGTGGGCGGCGCGGGTTTGGGCGCGAGGGCACTCGCGGGCGGTGTGCGTGGCTGGTGGCGCTCAAGCGTCGAGGCGACACCCACGACCATCCAGAGCGCCACCGCCAAGCCAAGCGCGCCCGCGAGCCGGTGCCCGCCCAGCCACGCACGAGCGCGACTACCGTTACCCAGGCCGCGCATCGCGCGTCTCCGCCGCGGATAGACCCGGTGCCAGCCACGAAAGCCGCCGCGCCCAGCGAGCATGTCCTCTACATGCACCACGGCGTCCTCGCGCGGGAACTCGCGCTCGCCCAACTCCTCCGTGCGTTCGTCCTCGACCGCGCCCTCCGGCACGTCGATCTCACCCGGCCACTGCGCCTGTGCCTCCACGACGGGCAGCGCCGGCGACTCCAGTCCGGGCACGTCCTTGACCGCAGCGCGCGGCGGGGGAGTGTCCGCCCCTGCGGGCGAGCGGTGCCCGTGACGTGGCTTGCGCCTTCGGCGCGCCTGCTCCTGTACTACCGGCGGGCTCGGCTCCTCCTCGATCGGCTTCTCAGCGGCCAACTCGCCATCGGGCTCGCTCTCGCCAGATACGGCGCCGTTGGTGTCGGTGTCGGGTGGCTCGCCTCCGGGAGCCGCGACGTACAACGTCACCATCCCGTTGCGCGCCAGATCGCTGCCGGCCACCGGGTCCTGTGCGACGACGAGACCGATCAGCTCCGGCGGGCAGCCGAACGAGCGATCAAGACCTGGACGCAGACCTGCACGGCGGACAGCCTGGGCTGCCTCGCCGGCCGGCTGGCCCACGTAGTCGCCGACCGTCTGGCTGCCAGTAGCGCCGCCACGGTGGGCAGTTTTTGCGCGCTGGCTGACGCGCTCCGGGACTGCGGTTCTCTCGCTCATTGGGGTTATAGACCCCGAGCACCCCAAACCGGCCAACGAATTTCTTTCCGCTCGCCCCTCGATGGCTTTGCCGCAGACATCCGGCTGCAAGCCAGCCCTCGGCCGGCAGGGGCGGCTGGCGATGAATGGAGTGGTCGTCGGTTAGCTGTGGGCGGCGAGAAGCTGGGCGTATCGTTGTTATGCCGACCCCGCGACTATGCCTACACTCTCGCAGCGATCCGGACTTGGGCAGGCTTCTCGGTCCTGAATAGGCAGAGGCCTCGACCTAGTCGAGGGGATGTCCCGGCTGGCGTGGAACTTCGTTGGCGGCCCAGGGCGAATTTTCTCAGATGGTGATTGGCGTAGCGGCCTCTTCGGCGACGTGTGTGGCGGTGGGCTGGGCGATCTCTGCTTCGACGGCGAGCGCGAACTTGTTGATGCCGTCGTAGCCGATGATCCGTCGGAACTGTCGCTCGGCCTTGACTGTCCCTGTGGCTGTCCAGCGCAGGCACATCTCGCCGGACTGCCAGCGCTTGACGTTGCGGCTGAGCGGCGGACGCATTCGATCATGGACTCGCACGGGTTAGTACTCTGCGGCGTACGCTTCGGCGGACTCCTGCACGCTGAGGCGGGTGACGGTGAGCGTCTCCTCCACGCCCTCCCGCCGGGACGCTGCGGCACCGGGTGAGAGCGCTCGAGCTCAGCCGCGAGCGCCTGGAGGCACGGTCGTCCGGCTTGACAGGGCGGTCCATTCGTTTACTTTTTCCTAACAACCAGTACCGCCAGTCATGCGGTACTGTTCCAGCCCTATGAGGGGACCCCTATCTGCACACAAAGAGCGAAGGAAGGTTTTGACGTACGACGCATCAAGGTGCTGCGAGTACCGCACCTTGGTAGCTACCGCTCGGCTAGTTGCTATTGGCGTCTTGACGGCGGCTCTCGCAATGAGTGCGAGCGAGACGGCCATCGCCAGCGGGCAATCTGCGGCACGGAAGTCGCAGCGGCTCTCTTTGTCGGTGCCAGCCACCGGTACCAGCGGGGAGCGGGTGTTGGCAACCGGCAAGGTTGCAAGCGCGCCTCGTGGAGCCAGGGTCGTCCTTCAATGGCTGGATGGAAAAAAGTGGATGTCTCTCGGGCACGCAAGCGTCGTGCATGGACGTTTCAAGTTGTCCGTCACCATCCCAGCTGGCACGTCTTTGCTGCACGTTCGGGCAGTCCTTTTCAAGGGCTGACGGCGACTCGGTACATCGATGAGCCGTGAGCTGAAGGTCAGCGTCGCTGCACATGGCGTCAAGGCGGCGGGTTCGACCACCGTCCCCGCTCCCTCGAACCCGCCAACCCCAGGACAGCCCACTGAACCGCCTGGTCCGATCAAGGTTGCTGTACCGGCTGTAACTGTGGTGATTGGGTCCGTCGTCTACGTGAACGCCCCGAGTCCAATCATCTCCTTGACATCTGTAGAAGCTTCTTCCTTCAGCTCTGTGTCCGGGATTTCAGCCGCGCTTGAAGGGGGGGCACTCGGCATCGCCGCGTCGACTACGGCCGCCCCGGGGCCGACGAGGCTCACCGTGAGCGCCTTGGGATGTACGGCCTCTGGTTGTAGCCAGCACGTAGACATCGAAATTGCGGTGAACGTTCGCGGACTCCAGGCTCCAGAAGGAAAACTTGAATCGCTGACCGCCCCCTCGCCCGAACGGGCGGCGCAAGCCGAAAAACACTATCTAGTAGACGAGCTGGTCATAACGGTCGGTTCAATGGATGAACCGGGCACGCGTGAACAGGCCGAAGTAGCCGCGCGCAAGGTAGAAGGGGTCGTCTCAGGTGGGATCGAAGGCTCCGGTATTTACCAGATCCGTTGGCCCACGCGGCAAAACCTATCCGTACGCCGCGCAGAACTGGAATCCGTCCCCGCGGTCACCTCGGTGAGCTATTCATCGGTCAACAGCTACGAACAGGCAGGAACATACCCGGTCGCATCCCAGTTCGACATCAATGATTTCACCTGGCCCTACCAGCAGGTGCACGCTCCTGAAGCGTGGACCCAAGCAACGGGTAGCGACGTGACCGTCGGAGTGATCGATGGATCAGACGTGTACCGCGAACACGAGGATCTGGACGTGGTGGAAACGATTGGGGCGTATGTTCCTCCACTCGGCAGCGGTAACGGAGATCCCGCACATGCGACCCATGTTGCCGGTCTGGCCTGCGCTAGGAACAACACCACCGAAACCGGCAGGCCGCAGTTCGGCATGGTCGGTATCGCGTGGGGATGTCCGATCGTGACAGCAGCGACGACATCGATATCAAGCGATGCGATGCTGAATCTCATGCAAGCGATGGCAAACCGATCTTCAGTGCGTGTAGTAAATATCTCACTTGGACACAATGTAGGCGCGCACAAGGAACCCAACGGCACGGTCACGAGGTGCGCTAATCAGGAAGAGCTCGAAGAAATTGAAGAAGAAAATTACGCTGAAGCGCCACAGTACCTGGCTTTCCTTGGCGGCAAAGAAGGGCGCAAAATTGTGTGGGTTACCGCGGCAGGTAACGACTGTGCGCCAATGCTCGCTAATGCCTGGGGGACCGCGGGTGGGGTGTTGCGCAATGTGATTACGGTCGCTGCCACGAACTCCAACGAAACCCTTACGAACTTCTCCGACTACGGCCCCGGCGTAAAGGTCGCTGCTCCTGGTGGATACGCGCTGTCGGCGTCCGGCACGAGCACCGAAACAGAAGGTCTCATGAGCTCGGTACCCGGCGTCCTTGACTGCCCGTTTGCGGGCTACTGCCCGGCTCTTCTGTGTCTGCAGGCCGAATGCAGCGAGTACGAAGAGATGGCGGGCACCTCGATGGCCTCGCCGATCGTTGCCGGGACAGCCGCACTTGTCGCGTCGAAGAACCCGGGACTCTCAGCCGAAGAAGTGGGCACATGTGTAACCGGCAGTGCTGGCGCGGCCGGGACTCCTGGCGTATCGGACTACACCACGGGACGCAGCCTGGCACAGCCCCACGGTTATTACTATTTCCCTGTTCTCCCTGAAGGTGGCACCATACCAATCGTTGATGCGGCGGCGGCCGTAGAATGTAAGCACCGTCACACGGCGGCCGCATTTCGAGGAAGCGGCGGCGGCGATGGCTGGGCAGTGGCGGTGAGCGGCTCGGCTGTGTATAACGTCTTCCATCACGATCCACAGCTTCAGGTCGCCTGCCATTTTCAGATTAATGCCGAACCTTGCTGGGAGCCCGAGACGATCACAGATGCGGAAGGCAACGAATTCGCGAGCTCGGGGCAGCCCGGTCTATGGCTCGACCAGACCACCGGGAAGCTCTACGTCTATGCGACGCGGAAGTCTGACGATACGGCGGGTGTGGTGTGTATCGACACCAGTGAAGCAGTCACGAACGCTGATCCATTTTGTGGCTTTACAGCGCTGACCGGCGTCGGGGAAGCGCCGCTGACTGACGGGATCAGCGCCGTGAGCGATCCAACAGTAGTGGGTTCCCGCTGGTACGCGTTTAACTACGCCGAGGGCTCGGGCGCTACCGGCGATGAGAACAAGCTGCTTTGCTTCAACCTCGATACTGACGCCGCGTGTCCCGGCCAGCCATTCTCTGTTACGGCTGAACAGGGCACCGATGAAGACGAGGACTTTCCGCCACCTGCGGTTGTGGCGATCGGCACGGAGGTCATCGTTCCGTTGCGTTTCAACGGGACCGATCAACTGGCGTGTTTTGAAGGAAACGAAGAGATGGGCTGTCATGGCTCCTGGCCGATCGGCTTGAGCGAAAGCTACGACTCCGAATACGGCGCGGCATTTCCTATGCTGGACAGCTCAGGGTTCCTTACGGGGTTCTGTCTCCCAACCGGCGTTGATCCCTGCTACAGCTTCCAGGGCACGCCCGTTACGACGCCGACAGGGATGACCGAAGCGATATCCGCAAGCCTGGGCTGGAACGGCCCGGCACTGACCATTGGCACGCGGGTGTATGTACCGAACGCCAATCAGAACGGCGTCGACTGCTACGACTACAGCACAGGTACGTCGTGCGAAAACTATCCTCTTTATCTAAGTGGGTTGGGCCTTCTGTATACGGTCAATCGCGACCCGGAACGACCCGAATGTATATGGGTGAACTCGGACAACGGCGAAGCGCAGATCCAGAACTTTGAAGCGTCGACGGGCGCTGGTACGTGCGAATGAGGCGACACAATTGGTTCTGACGGTTCACTCGGCCACACGCACAGGCGAGCCTCGCTTGTGCGCGTGCAGCAAGAGCGCGTAGTGCGCTTAGGCCGACACAGCGACTATGCCAACGCTGCGGTCGGGCGACCGTGGAGGGCTCGTGTCCTTGTGCTTCTCGTGCTCGTCGCCGGGCCCAGTCCTCGGCATAGTTTCATGGCCTGATTAGCCATTCTGATCGTCGGAGGCTCGTGCTCCGACAGGAGGTAGGACGATGTCGGGAAGCGAAAGAATGCCGGGGCGGCTCGGTTTGTACGTGGAGGGCTACCGCGACAGGTTGTTGGGGCTCGGCTACACGCCGTTGAGCGCGAACACGTACTCGCTCGTGGCGCTCGGCCAGCTGGGCCGGTGGATGGCGAGCGAGGATGTGGATGTCGATCAGCTCGATAGTCGCGCGATCAAGGCGTTCCTGACCACGCGCCGCACCAAGGATCACAGGCCCGCGGCGACCGCCAGCCTTGCGCCGCTGCTGGACTACTTGCGAGGGGAGGGCGTCACGCCGCTGGAGCCTGTAAGCGCGCTGACGCCGCTCGATGGGCTGGTTGGCGAGTACCGAGACTGGTTGATCGTTGATCGGGCGCTGGCACCAGAGACGGTGCGGCACCGCGAGCAATTCGCCCGGCGTTTCCTGGCGGAGCGGATGACACCGGAGGACGACCTCGGGGTCAAGAACCTGACCAGTGCCGCCGTCAGCGCCTTTGTGTTGCGCGAGTGCGAGCGTCTGAAGCTCAGCTCGGTCGAGTGTTATGCCAACGGGCTGCGCTCGCTGCTGCGCTTCCTGCACGTGCGCGGCTACACGGCTTGCGCGTTGGCGGATTGCGTGCCGTCCGTGGCGAGCTGGCGCGACGCCGGTATCCCCAAGGTGTTCCCCCGCGTCGAGATCGAGCGGCTGCTCCGGTCGTGTGAGCGGTCGAGTCTTTCAGGGGCACGTGATTTCGCGATCCTCAGTTTGCTTGCCCGGCTCGGCTTGCGGGCTGTCGAGGTGTCCCGGCTTCGGCTCGCCGATCTGTATTGGCGGGCGGGGGAGATCGAAGTGGACGGGAAGGCTCACCGCCGCGACCGCCTGCCGCTGCCAAGCGACGTGGGCGAGGCTCTGGTGGATTATCTGTCGCTGCGCGAGCGCCGCGATATCAGCCGGGTGTTCCTCACCCTTCACGCTCCGATCCGGCCGATCGAACCGTCTGGGGTCAGGACCGTTGTGCGGGAAGCGTGCAGGCGCGCGGGTCTTGAGCCAGTCGGCGCTCACCGGCTGCGCCATGCTCTGGCGAGCGAGATGCTGCGCCAAGATGCCTCGCTGTTCGACATCGGCCAGGTGCTCCGCCACAAGAACCTGACCACCACCGCGATCTACGCCAAGGTTGATTTCGGGCGCCTACGCGAGGTCGCCCAGCCGTGGCCGGGGGTGGGACGATGACCACATTTCCCGAATACGCCGAGGAGTACCTGCGCCTGCGCCGCGCCCTCGGCTACAAGCTGGTTGAGCCAGGACGCACTCTGCCGCGCTTCGCCGCGCACTTGGAGGCGACCGGCACTGAGTTCGTGACGGTCGATGCGGCGCTTGCGTGGGCGCTTGAGCCCGATGTCCCGCCGGGCAGCGTCGTGCGACCGATGCGGATGCTGGTCGCGCGGGGCTTCGCCCGCTACATGGCTGGCATCGACTCGCGCACCGAGATCCCGCCCTCCGGCCTGCTCCCGTTCCGCCAGCGCTGGCGAGCACCGTTCATCTACAGCGACGCCGACATTGTGGCGTTGATGGGACAGGCCCGCCGTGTGATTCCCGAGCCGCTGCGAGCAGCGACATTCGAGACCCTGATTGGACTGTTCGCCTCCACCGGCCTGCGGATCGGCGAGGCGATCAAGCTCGACCGCGGTGACATCGATTGGTCGGAAGGCGTGTTGCTCGTGCGCGAATCGAAGTTCATGAAGTCCCGCCACGTGCCGCTGCACGAGAGCACCCTCCAGGGACTCCGGCGCTACGCACGCTGGCGCGACGAGCTCTGTCCAAACGTACGTGAGGCGAGCTTCTTCGTCTCCCTTCGCGGGACGCGGCTGTTGCGCACGTCGGTCGAGAAGGTATTCCGCGTGCTCTGTGAATCTTCGGGCGTGGGCGCGGACGCACCCCTGCCTCCACGGGTTCACGATCTCAGGCATACCTTTGCCGTGAAAACGCTGCTCGGCTGGTATCGCGACGGCACCGACGTCCAGGCCCGGTTGCATTCCCTCTCCACCTACATGGGGCACCGCCAGCCGCGCTCCACTTACCTCTACCTATCGGCCGCACCTGAGCTCTTGGCCTATGCCGCTGGCCTGCTCGAGGCCGCCCAGGCGGTGACACCATGACTTTGGTCGCCCCGACACTGCAGGCGTATTTCTCTGACCGTCTGGCGATGCAACTCCAGGCCAGCCCCCGTACGATCGCCTCCTACCGCGACACGCTGCGGCTGCTCCTATGCTTCGTGCAGGAAAGCACCGGAAAAGCACCGTCGGCCCTGGACTGGGATGAGCTGGACGAGCCGCTGATCGCCGCGTTCCTGGAGCATTTGGAGGTGGAGCGCCACAACAGCGCCCGAACACGCAACCTGCGGCTCACCGCCATCAGGTCGCTATTCAGCTACGCGGCGCTCCGTCATCCCGAGCACGCGGCCGTGATCCAGCGCGTGCTCTCGATCCCACCGAAGCGCTTTGAACGGCGCACAGTGACATTCCTCACCGCCGAGGAGTCCCAAGCACTCATCGATGCGCCAGACCAGTCGCGCTGGGAGGGCCGCCGTGACCGCGCGATGCTGATCCTCACGATCCAGGCGGGCCTACGAGTCTCCGAGCTCGTCGGGCTTGGCTGCGGCGATGTCGCGCTCGGCACCGGCGGCCACATACGCGTCGAAGGCAAGGGACGCAAGCAGCGCTCGGTGCCGCTCACCGGACAGGCCCAGGCGGTCCTTGCGGTCTGGCTTGCCGAGCGCGAAGGACAGCGCGAGGACCCGCTGTTCCCGACCCGCACAGGACGCCGCTTGAGCCGTGACGCCGTTGAACGCCGCGTGACGATTTACGCCGCCGCCGCGACACAACAATGCGCGTCGCTGAAGGGCAAGCGTCTGCACCCACACGTGCTCCGGCACAGCTGCGCGATGTCGCTGCTGCAGGCCGGCGTGGACTCCACCGTCATCGCGTTGTGGCTCGGCCACGCGGATGTCCGTTCGACCACTCCCTACATCCACGCCGACATGACGATCAAGGAACGAGCCCTCGCGCTTGTCACACCAGCGTCTGTCACACCCGGCCGCTACAAGCCCCCAGATTCCGTGCTCGCCTTCCTCGATGGTCTTGGCTAACTACAATGCAGTTCACTTAAAGACGGATTCTGCTCTTGGTGAAAGGGGGCCAACTAGGGCGCGACCCCGGCTTTCGCAGCTCGGCCAATCGACTTGGCTATAGTTTCAAACATGGGCAGATTCGATCACGTCGCAGCAGCCATAGAAGACAGCCCGGTGGCCGCCGAGTTCAAGGAGATGGCGATCTCGCATGACTTTAGCCGCCTCGACAACAACTCCGCAAAGCGACACCACTTCGTGCCGCAGTTGCTGCTGCGCCGCTTTTCGCACAAGCACAACAAGAAGGACTGCATCTTTCAGATGGAGACGACGAGCCGCAAGGCGCCGCGCCGGGTTCCCGTCCGGACAGCCGCGTCCCGACACCAGCTCTATCGCGCGATTGACAAAGACGGAAAATCCTCCAACCGACACGAGGGCTACCTAGCACTCGTCGAGGAGCACGCAGCACCTGCACTTCGAGCTATGGACGAGCATCCCAAATCCATCACGCGGGGTGACCGCGCCACCATCGCATTTTTTGTTGCCCTTCAAACAATGAGAACCCCAGCCGCGGCTGACCAAGTAACAGCGATCGCCAACGCCGCGATGCATACCTGGGCGAGCGAGTTCTATTCCGACCGCCAAGCGTTTACAGAACATTACCGTCGTGTCCACGAGCCGGGTGCGAGCGAGATGGAGATTGAGCAGCTCCGGCAGAACATAATCAACCAAATTAGAGACGGAAAGATACGGTTGAATGGAGATGCGGGAGCCGCGTTCGCCACAGCCTTTGAGTACGCAATCGGCAATGTACCGATCCTGATCGAATTCGATTGGACGCTGCTGAAAGCGCCAAATGGCGGATTCATCACGTCCGACCGCGGGTACGCGATCCACGATCCGTTCCCTCCATACCCGTGGGCGGCGCAAGGCATCCTCAGCTCGGAAAGAAGCGAAACTACCATACCGTTGAGCGACACGACCTGTCTCCTGATGCGTCCCATGCCGATGGGAGGCGCAATGAATGTGCGAGAGGTGTCATCGCGTGAGGTCGAGAGGATCAACCTCCGTACTTATGGCTGGGCCCGCAGCCACGTGTTCGCCAGAAGCCAGATCACGCTCGACGCTGTGCGTGTAGCTTCGCGGCGCCAGCCGGCGAACGTAATCCGCCCAAAGCCGTTCTCTCAGGTGTTCCTGCTTGACCCCGACCCGGATGACAAATCCCTTGGCAATGAGAATCTGCGCCGCGGCTGGCCGCCGATGCTGCCGAACGACAAAGGCGAACCCCGCGACTACATCGTCATCCCTGTCGACAAACCGCACCCCGAGCTCTGGAAGAGGGCAAACGAGCTAACGGAGCGCCGGGCTCGTAAGCGGGCAGGTGTTGGTCCAGACGACGTGCTGGAAGGGCATATAATCAACATCCCGCTGCATCCCCTTGACGTGAGGCACTGACGCACACTGTCTTGCGGCCCTAGCCCGCAACATCCGCAGCAGACTCCAGCAGCCGAGCAGCCTCACTGGTCGTCGCTGAGCAGAATCCCCTGGTGCTGGTTGGCCCACGTATCGAGGGCCACCATCGACTTTTCGAACCGGCGTGCGAAGTCCTGGCTCTTGGTCGCTCGTCTTAGCGACTCACGCGCGCTCTTGACCTGCGCCAGCGGCTCGGACAGCTCCCCGCCCGAAGCTGCCCTATGCCTGGCCGCCATGCGGGCGGTGACTTTCAGGCGATGGTCAATGGTCCTGATCTCCTTGGGCGTGGGAGGCGTAGAGATCGGCTCGTTGATGGTGAACCGGAGACACGTTGCGATCGCATCGCGGAGAGTGTCAGCCTCGTTCGCGCCACAGCGAACAGCGGATTCGTACAGCATCTCGATCATGACGAGCGGCTGAACGTCCTCGGGTGCCGCAGACCAGCGGTCGAACACCTCGCTATTGAACGCTGCCATCAGTCGGCCACCCTTGTACGTCTCGAACATCGACGCGGACGGGGCCAACGGGCGCGCTGCCGCCAGCACCGTCCGGGCCTTCCACTGCCCGATCTCAGATCCCTCGGGAACGATGACGGTGACGGCGCCGTCCTCGATGGTGAAGTTCTCGATCGTAATGCCCAGGCCGGCGGCCACCATGCGCGCGACCAGCTCGACCAGCCGAGGCGACTCACCGGCCGCGAGCCAGCGCGGGGCTGGGGTCCGGCCGGTGTTGATCGTGTGGCAGGAGACCGCCGCCTCAATTGCAGCGACAGCTCCGCCCAGATCCTCAGTCAGCTTCGCAACGTCATCGACTGTGAGGCGTGAACCATTCTGCAACACGATCTCCAGGGTGGCGGGATCGACCCGGTAGTCCTGGTGTGCCTCGCCGTTACGCAGGTGACGCTCGATCACCCCGTCGAGGGAGCGCCCCAGCTCGTCGTGCCAGCCAGTCAGCCGTTCCTCGATGTCGCCGAGGAGGGGCGACTCAGGCGGTGGGTTTTTCCCGGTGAGCACCGCGCGGGCAGCGAGCACGCATCGCATCGCCGCGCGGAAGTGGCTCTCGGCAAGCTGCCGATACATCTCGACTGAGGACTCGACGAAGTCGATGGGGCTGAGCACTTCGCCGGTCGCGAGGAGACGGATCTGCCGCCGCACACGCATCGAGGTCTCGAACGCGAGTCCGGCGTGATCCTCATACGCGCTCAGCGCCGCGTCGAGGCCAGCGGAGTCCTTCGCTGCGGCGTCCCGCAGAAGCTCCCGGACAAGCTCGGCTCGGCGATGATGCTCGAAGGGTCGATCGAGCAGCGCGAGCTGGACCGCTGGAAGGATGAGCATCGCTTGCGCGTCGCTGACCTCCTCGGGGGTATCGAGCAGGTGTGACATAT
>JBEKYV010000210.1:0-6507 GCA_049510515.1 Solirubrobacteraceae bacterium
TCTTCCCCTCCAAGAACCTTGGCGGCTTCGGCGACGGCGGCGCGATCACCACGTCCGACCCCGAGATCGCCGAACGGGCGCGCACGCTGCGCTTCCACGGCTCCCACGACAAGGTCACCTACGACCTCGTCGGCTACAACTCCCGTCTCGACGAGCTGCAGGCCGCGATCCTGCGCGTGCAGCTGCCCCACCTGGACACGTGGGCCACGGGCCGCCGCGCCGCGGGCGCCCACTATGAGCAGTCAGGCCTCGGTGAGCTGGTGACGCTGCCCGTGCCGGTCGCCGGCGCCGAGCCGGCGTGGCACCTCTACGTAATCGCCCACCCCATCCCGCAGCCGATCGAAGCCGCGCTCGCCGCCGCCGGGATCGGCCACAAGCCCTATTACCGCACCCCCATCCACCGCCAGCCTGCGATGCGCCAGTGGGGCGCCGCGGCCGAGCTGCCCGCCACCGAACACGCCGCAGCCACCCACCTCGCAATCCCGATGAGCGCCGTGCTCACGCAGTCGCAGGTCGAGGAGGTCGTCGCGGCCGTGCGGAGAGCGTTGAGCTGATTCTCGACCCGGTGGGTCAGGTGGGTTGGTTGGTGTACGGGGCGGCGTAGCGCCCCAGCGGAAGTCTCAGGCTCCGGCCGGCGCGGGCCGCGTCTTCGTGCGCGTCCGCGGGGCGTGCTTGGGCGCAGCGGTCGCCTGCGCCTGCTCGACCGGCTGATCCTGCTCAACCGGCGCAGCGCGCTTGACCGGCAGCTGACCGCTCCCGCCCTGCTGCGCCTGCTGCTGGGCGCGCGCGTCAAGCGCTGTCTGCAGCGCCGCCAGGCGGCGGATGAGATGTGTCTGGGTCTGCTCCAGCTCGTCCATGTCCAGTAGCCGCGGGCCGCGCGCGGGCAGGATCTGGTCAGGTGGAGCCGCTGCGCGCGAGCCCGGCACCAGCTCGGGGTGCTCGGCTTCGATCTTCACCAGCAGCTGCTCCAGCGTGGCGATCTGGATACGCAGCACCCGCCGGCGATCCGCTGGGCGGTCTGGCGGCTGCGCCTGATCGCCCGGCTCCACATACAGCGCGGCGGCGACCTCGCGGGGATCGACACCCGTCTGCTGGGCCTCGCGCGCGGCGCTCGCCGCGATCGCGCCCGCCGCCGAACGTCTGCGGGCGTTGGCGGTGACGTAGGTGCCACTGCCCTGCTGGCTTTCGATCATGCCTTCGTGCTCCAACCGCTGGTAGACGGCACGCACCGTGTTGGCGTTGATCTTCAGCTCCTGCGCCAGATCGCGCAAACCGGGCAGGCGCTGCCCGGGCGCGAGGCGGCCATCGTGGACGCGTGTGCGCAGCGCCCACGCCAGCTGCACGCCAATCGGCACCTCCGCACGACGGTCGATCGTGAGATCCAGGCCACCACCCCCAGTGTCAGGCTCGCGAGTCACCCCCTTACGGTAGCGATCTTCGCACCCGGGAGCACAGTCTACTAAAGAACTAGTATACTAGTGCAATGAGGAGGGTCGGTAGCTCCGCCGCAAATCAGCTCGAAGAAATCGGCGAGATGATGCTGCTCACCGGCAAAACCATCTCCTCGGCGCTGCGGCCTCCCTACCCCTACGGAGGCGAGTTCGTCTCCCAGTTTTTGTTTGTGCTGCGCCTCTGCTGGTTTCCGCTGCTGATCTCCACCTTCTGCTTCAACTACGCCGCCCCCGGCCTGCAGGGTGCGAACTTCGCCGTGCTGTTCGGCGCGCTCGACCGCCTCGGCGGGTTCTTCGTGCTCGGGTCGATCCGCGAGCTCGGGCCATTTGTCACCGCGATCGTGATTGGCGGGGTCGCCGGCACCGCGATCACCGCCGACCTCGGCGCGCGCAAGGTTCGCGAGGAGCTCGATGCTCTGCTGGTGCTCGGCGTGGACCCCGTCAAGAACCTCGTCGTCCCCCGCTTCCTCGCGCTGATGCTGGCCACCGGCCTGTTCAACATCTACGCGATCCTGTTCGGCATCTTCGGCGGGCTGCTTGCAGAGCGTGTCAACGGCTATCCGCTGGGCCCGTTCTGGAACAACCTGTTCGCCAACGCCGACATCACCGACATGTGGGGCTCGATGGTGAAGGCCACCACGTACGGGGCAATCATCTCGATCATCTGCTGCTACAAGGGCATGACCGCCTCCGGGGGCGCCGAGGGCGTCGGCCGCGCCGTCAACCAGGCGGTCGTCCTTTCGTTCCTCGCTTTCGGTTCGTTTGACTACGTCTTCGAGCAGGTGATACTCGCCACCCACCCGCAAATCCTGGTGATCAAATGAGCCGCCGCTCGTGGGGCCCCGGGCGCTGGTGTCGCACGCCGGCGCGTGCTCCGCGGCGTCGCGAGGCACGAGCCCATCGTCGCGCCACCTCCCCTCCCGCGACTCCCCACCGGCGGAGCCGCCTGACGACACCTCGGACGACAACCCGGCGCCGGACATCAAGGCATCAAAAATGTTATGCTTTGATGCATGCGTACCACGCTGACCCTCGACGACGACGTCGCCGCCGCGATTGAGCAGCGCCGGCGGGAGCACCGCCATTCGCTCAAGCGGGAGATCAACGAGCTGATCCGCGTGGGTCTGCAGCACATCGACGAGCCGCTCCCCGAGACGCCGCCGTTCCGCGTCGAGCCGTTTGACTGCGGCGGCCTGCTCGTCGACGTCGAGGAGATGGGCTCCGTGCTCGAAATGATGGACCTCGAAGAGTGGCGGAAGCAGAATTGATCCTGCTCGACACCAACCTCTTGATCTACGCCTACGAACGCCGCTCGCCGCACAACAAGGTCGCCCGCGCCTGGATGGAGGGAGTTTTCCGCCGCCCGGCGAAGGTCGCGCTCCCGTGGCCCAGCCTGCTGGGTTTCATGCGTTTGATGAGCAACGACCGCGTCATGCATTACCCGCTGCCGCTGCACCGTGCGTGGGCGCAGGTGGAGTCATGGTTGGCGCTGCCGCAAACGTGGATCCCGCTCCCCACCGATCGCCACCGGGAGATCCTCGCCGGGTTGCTCGAGGGAGAGTCGCGGCCCAACCTCGTCAACGACGCCCATCTTGCCGCCTTGGCGATCGAGCACGGGCTCACCCTCTGCAGCGCCGATCGCGACTTCGCCCGCTTCCAGGGCCTGCGCTGGGAAAACCCGTTGCGCGGCGTCTGAGCGCTGAACACCGCGTGACGCGGCCGATCCCGGTCGATTAGAAACACATCAAGACGCCGAGATTGGCATGTGGTTCAATGCCTACCATAATCATTCATCTAAAAGAGGAGTATGTGAAAAATGTCTATCCGATCGGCAGCACTGCTCGCGCTGACCAGCGCACTCATCCTCAGCGGCGCGGTCTCGGCCTCGGCTTCGGCCCACGCGTTCTTTGTGGAAGGAAAAGAAGTAGCCGGAGCGGAAACAGTCGAAATCGAAGTCAGCGGTATTGTGTTGAAGCAGGGACTGAGCACCCTTCTCGGGGAGAAAATTGGTCAAGAATGCGCGGAAAGCAACCTTACGGGCCAGCTTGAAAAAGAAGGAAAAGGGAAAGGCGAAATCAAAACGGGAAGCTGCAAACTTTTTCTCGTCAGCGCTGGAAAAAAGGAAAACCTGACGTCATGCGAAATCTCCTCACCCACCTTTAAAGTCAATGAGAGCCTCGTCACCGGTCCCGGCGGTGTCGTCGAAACAGAAATTGCACCATCCACAGGCGAAACCTTCTTCATACTCACCATTAAAAACGCGGCAGAAAAAACGTGCGTTCTGAAAGGTACCTATGAAGTGAAGGGAAGGTACGTCTGTGCGAGCCCCGAAGCCGAAGTGGAAAAAGTCACACACGAAGTGATATGCACATCCACCGGCAGCAAAGCAACTTTTGGAAAAGAACCAGCTACCTTCTTCAGCACCGGAACAGGAAAGGTGAAATCGGGAAAGGCGTCGCGCGCTGAATAACGAACAGTCCTTCACGGGCCGGCGGGGCACATCACCTGCTCCGCCGGCCTGTGGCCATTGCCGGCCTACCGCCAGCGCTCCAGCAAATCCTCCTCGGGGACCTCGCGCACGATGCGGGCGGGGACGCCGATTGCGACCGCGCGGGCGGGAATGTCGCGGGTGACGACCGCGCCGGCGGCGATGAACGCCTCCTCGCCGATCTCCACGCCCGGGGTGAGTACCGTCCCGCCGCCCACGCGGCAGGCGCGGCGCAGGGTGGCTCCGCGCAGAGGGGTGGAGTCGTCGTGGCGGGCCATCGCGTTGTCGTTGGTGGTGGTCGCGCCGGGTCCCACGAACACGTCATCCTCGATCGTGGTGAACGCGGTGAGGTAGACGCTCGTCTGCACTTTTACACGCGCCCCCACCCGCACATCGTTGTCGACCACGCTGCCCCTGCCGATGACCGAGCCCTCGCCGACCGTGGCACGCTCGCGTACGTAGGACTGGTCGCCGAGGATCGCCTCGTCGCCGATCGTCGCGCCCGCGAACACCACCGCGCCGGCGCACACCGTCACCCGCTCGCCCAGCTCCAGCCGACCCACCTCCCCTTTCGCGGAGGAGCCGCGCGCGAGGCGGGGGCGCTTGCCGAGCACCGCGTGGTCCTCGATCACGCAGCCGTCGCCCACCACCGTGCCGGCGTGCACAACCACGTAGGCGCCGAACGACACGCCCGCGCCGATCTCCACGCCCGCGCCCAGCAGTAGCCCCGGGGCGCGGGGGTCGGCGGTGAGGGAGCGCTCCTCGGTCACACTATCGGGGGTAGGGGATCGTCCACGCACGTTTGCCTGCTCACCAAGCTGTGGGGGGCGGGGGCATCCTACCCCGCCACAAGCGTGGCGTGCTCACCACCCTCCTCACCACCGCATCACAGTCGCACCGCGTTGGCCGCCTTGGCATTGCGCGTAACCCCGCGCAGGTCCACCACCACGCGCGCCCGCTCGGCGGCGAGCGCGTGATCGACGGTGGGGTGAGCGGTGACGATCAGCGCGAGATCGGCGTCGTGCAGCGCCTCCTCCAAGGGCACGCTGCGCAGGCAAAGCTCCGGCAGCTCGGGGACGTGGGGATCGTGGTAGCGGAGCTGCGCCCCCAGCGCGCCCAGCAACGCGATGATCTTCAGTGCCGGGGACTCTCTGACGTCGCCCACGCCCGGCTTGTAGCTGACGCCGAGCACAGCGATCCGCGAGCCCTTCACCGGGAGGCCCGCGTCGTTGAGGGCGCGCTCCACCTTCATCACGCAGTGGTAGGGCATCTGCTGGTTGACCTTGCCCGCCAGCTCGATGAACTCGGTGGTCATGTCGAACTCGCGCGCACGCCAGCTCAGGTAGAAGGGGTCCACCGGCATGCAGTGCCCGCCCATGCCCGGGCCCGGCTCGAAGCGCATGAACCCGTACGGCTTGGTCGCCGCCGCGTCGACCACCTCCCAGATGTCGATCCCCATGCGATCGGTGAGCATCGCCAGTTCGTTGACCAGCGCGATGTTGACCGAGCGGAAGATGTTCTCCAGCAGCTTGGTCAGCTCCGCCGCCTCGGGGCTGGAGACGGGCACGAGCTCGTCGCACACCAGCCCATACAGGCTCTCCGCGCGCTCCGCGCACGCCTCGGTGAGGCCGCCCACCACCTTCGGGGTGTTGCGCAGCGTGAAGTCCGTGCGGCCGGGGTCGACCCGCTCGGGGGAGAAGGCGAGGTGGAAGTCGCGCCCGGCTACCAAACCGGACTCCTCCTCCAAGATCGGCAGCATCCGCTCGCGCGTGGTGCCCGGGTAGGTGGTGGACTCCAGCACGACCAGCTGGCCGGCCTGCAGCACCTCCGCCAGCGCGTGTGTGGCGTCGAGCAGCGGGCCGAGGTCCGGCTCGCGGTTGCGCGTCAGCGGCGTGGGCACGCACAACAGCACCGCATCCGCGCGCTCCAGGCGGGCGTAGCGCGTGGTCGCGTGAATCCGCTCCCCCACCGCTCGCAGCTGCGCGGAGGGCACGTCCTCGATGTATGACTCGCCCGCCTCGATCGCCTGCACCTTGCGCGGGTCCAGATCGACCGCCACCACGTCGCAACCCTCCTGCGCAAACGCCACCGCCAGCGGCAAGCCCACGTAGCCCAACCCGACGATGCCGACGGTCGTCGTCACCGGGCGTAGTGTAGATGGCCCTGCCCCTGTCACCCCTCGTGCGTGATCTTGCAGTGAATCTGGCGGCTCTCGCAGTGAAGCCTCACCAGCCGGCAGCTGCGGCGCGATACACCTCCGCCAGCTTCTCGGCAACCACCTCCGGGGCGCACAGCGCGCGAATCCGCTCCCGCGCGCGCTCCCCCGCATTGGGGTCGGCGCGCACGCGTTCGATCGCCTCCGCCAACGCGCGCGCGTCGCCCGGGGGCGCCATCGCCTGCTCCTCCAGCAGCTCCGGCAGTGCGCCCACGCGGCTGCCCGCCACCGGCACCCCTGCCGCCATCGCCTCAGCCGCCGCCAGGCCGAAGGTCTCCGCGGAGCGCGAGGGCACCAGCGCCAGCGCCGCTCCCGCCCGCAGCGCCGCCAGGCGGGCGTCGTCGACGCGGCCC
>JBEKYV010000211.1:0-6468 GCA_049510515.1 Solirubrobacteraceae bacterium
GTCGCTGCCGGCGACGGGCGCGCACGAGGTGATCGTCAACGGCCCGCAGCCGGTGCTGTCGCTGGCGGAACTGCCGCTCGCCCAGACGCTCGAGGCGGTCGAGGTGTGGCGCGAGCGCATGTGCGTGCACGCGCACAGCGCGTACGTGCAGCTGATCGTCAACGAGCGCCACGAGGCGGGCGCGTCGCTGCCGCACACCCACGCCCAGCTGTACGCGCTCGACTTCGTGCCCGCCGCGGTGGCGCGCGAGCGCGAGCGGGCGAGCGCGTACACGACGCGCACGATGGGCGCCAGCCTGCTCGGGGACCTCGTCGCGGAGGAGGTGCGCCGGGGCGAGCGGATCGTGGCGATCGACGAGGAGGCGGTGCTGATGGCGCCGTACGCCTCGCGGCTGCCGTTCCAGCTGATGCTCGCCCCGCGGGTACCGCGCCCGCGCTTCGAGCAGGAGGGGCCCTCGGGAGCGGCGCTGCTGCACGAGGGCCTCAGCCGGCTCTCGCGGCGCCTGGGCACCAGCCCGCCGCTGAACCTGTGGGTGCGCACCGCGCCGCGCGGAGCGGAGCGCTTCTGCTGGCGGATCGACGTGTTCCCCCGCCTCACCCATCTCGCGGGCCTGGAGCTCTCCACGGGGGTCAACCTCAACATCGTCGCCCCCGAGGACGCGGCCGCGCAGCTGCGCGACGCGTGAGCAGCATGTCTCTTTTGAGGCCGACATGCGCGCGCGCACGCGCGGGGCGCGCGTAGGGCGCCCAAAAAGTTCGCACACAACACCCGCCTCGCGGACGCGAACGCCGGCCGATAGGCTGCCCCACGATGCCGCCCGTCGAGCGACTCGTGCCCCGCTTCGCGGCGGAGCCTCCCCAGGAGGGGCTGCCGTATGGCCGCTGGGCGGAGCGCTTGGAGCGCGAGCTGCTGGCGGCCTCGGGGGACTTGAGCGAAGCGCCCGGCGACCTCGGTGAGCCCGGGGAGATCCTGTGGTATCCCGACCGCAGCTGGCATGGGCGCACGTACGTGCCTGCCACGACCACCACCTCCGGGGGGTATGAGCTGTATGGGTACGTGCGCTACGTGCCGGCGGGCGAGGAGGGCGCCGAGCCGAGCGATTTCACCGCGCAGCTGGACTTCACCGACCAGACCGCCGAGAGCAACCCGCAGTGGAGCCTCGACCTGTGCGACGAGGTGATCGGTGGTTGGCGCGGGCCCGGTGGCGAGGTGGCCGCGATGACACTCGTGTGGGGCCGCCCGCTGGTGGTGGGCGGCGCGATCGTCACGGCGGAGCTGGCCGACCTCGCGGTGGACCAGTGCGAGCTGGCCGACAACCGCTTCACGCTGATCGCCCCCGACGACTACCGCCACGATCTGCTGAAGATCAAGCTGTGGAGCCACAAGGGCAAGCAGCTCGCGGGGGAGTCGCTGTATGAGGGGGAGGAGGGGGAGGATTAGGGGGGCAGTGGTCGAGGTGACGGCGGACCCCCCCAGGGCACATTCGTGGGTCCCAACCGCCGCCGCTTCAGATTGGTTGGCAACGGCCGATTGAACGGGCATGTCGCGACCGCGCGCGCGTGTCAGCCTGACCACGCAGGTCGCACTGCTGAGCCTGATCCCGATCGTCGCGCTTGGATTTGTGCTTGCACGGGTGCTGCAGCAGCAGATCGTGCAGCGCACGCTCGCCGACGCCGGCCAGTCGGCGCAGCTGGTGGCTCGCCTGGGGGTTCAGCCGTGGCTTACTCCCGGCGACCTGCACAGGGGGCTCAGCGCGCAGAGCATCCACCGGCTGGACGAGCAGCTGCGCACGCGCTCGGTGAGCGATCTCGCGCGGATCAAGATCTGGGGTGCGGCGGGCCGGATCGTGTACTCCGACGACCACGCCCTGATCGGGCGTAGCCTCGGCGCTGAGGACGACGACCTGCATGACGCCCTCGCCGGGCACCCCCATCCGGCCGCGCTGGTCACGCCCGCCCCGCACAGCGAGACCGCCGGCGAGGTCGGGCTGGGACGGCTGGTGGAGGTGTACGTGCCGCTGCGCTTCGGCGGCTCCGGCCCACCAGCGGGGGCATTTGAGATCTACCTGAGCTACGCACCGATCGCCGCCACCGTCGGCCACGACGAGCGCACGATCGCGCTGGTCGTGTTCCTCGGGTTGGCGCTGCTGTGGGCAATCCTCTACCGGATCGTGGCGAGCGCCTCCAAGCGGCTGCGCCGCCAGGCACGGGAGAACGATCGCCTCGCCCGCTACGACCCGCTCACCGGGCTGCCCAACCGCACGCTGTTTCGCGAGCGCGTGGCGCAGGCGCTCAGCGCGCGGGCGGATCGGATCCCGCCCGACCCAAGCGCGGGGAAGCTGGCGGTGATGCTGCTCGACCTCGACGCGTTCAAGCAGATCAACGACACCCTCGGCCACGGCGCCGGCGACGCCGTCCTGGGCGAGGTCGCGACGCGCTTGCGGGCGCAACTGCACCCCGGCGTGCTGCTGGCAAGGCTGGGCAGCGACGAGTACGCGATCCTCACCCCTCAGGTGGAGGGAGTGGATCAGGCACTCGCGATCGCGGAGGCGGCGCAGGCGGCGCTCCAGGGTCCGGTGACGGTGGGGGGTGTGGCGCTGAACGTCGAGGCGAGCATCGGCGTGGCGCTGGTGCCCGATCACGCTAAATCTGCCGACGAGTTGCTGCAACGCGCCGACCTCGCGCTCGACCGCGCACGCGTGCGGCGCGGGCACGTGGAGGTTTATGCCCCCGAGCACGACCACTCTGGCCCCGAGCGGCTGGCGCTGCTGGGTGAGGTGCGCCCCGCGCTGGAGCGAGGCGAGTTCACGCTCTTCTACCAGCCGCAGATCGCGCTGCGCACGGGACGCGTCACCGGCGTGGAGGCGCTGCTGCGCTGGCGCCATCCGCGGCAGGGCATGATCCCGCCACTGCAGTTCATCTCGCTGATCGAGCAAACCGCGCTGGTGGGTCCGTTGACGCTGCACGTGCTCGACATCGCCCTGCGCCAGTCCACGCAATGGCGTCAGGCGGGGTTGGAGCTGGGGATGTCGGTGAACCTCTCCGCGCGCAACCTCCACGACCCCGAGCTGCCCGCACAAATCGCCTCGGCGCTCAAGCGCCACGCGGTTCCGGCGGCGGCGCTAACACTCGAGGTGACCGAGAGCGCCGCGATGGCCGACCCCGCCACGGCGGTGGGGGTGCTGGAGGCGCTGCGCGCGCTGGGGGTGGGCGTGTCGATTGACGACTTCGGTAGCGGCAACGCCTCGATCGCCTACCTGGCGAAGCTTCCGGTGGGGGAGCTGAAGATCGACCGCTCGTTTGTCACCCCGATGTGCGAGAGCGCACGCGAGGAGGCAATCGTGCGCACAACGATCGACCTCGCCGCCCACCTCGGGTTGCACGTGGTGGCAGAGGGCATCGAGACCGCCGACGTGTGCGAGCGTCTCGCCGAGATGGGCTGTGACACCGGCCAGGGGTATTTGATCTCACGCCCCGTCCCTGCGGAGGAACTCACCCCATGGCTGGTAGGGCACATCGGCGAGGACTCGCTGGCGGTGTCGCCCGGCGTACCCTGACACTCGATGCGAGCCCTCCTGCAGAGAGTCACGCGCGCCGCGGTGAGTGTGGATGGCCACGAGGTGGCGCGGATCGGCGCGGGGCTGCTGGTGCTGCTGGGGGTCGCCCACGACGACCAGCCCGCCACCGCCGAGCGCCTTGCGGCGAAGGTGCGCGCGCTGCGCATCTTCGCCGACGGGGAGGGCCGCATGAATGAGCCGCTCGGCGAGCGCGAGATCCTCTGTATCAGCCAGTTCACACTGTATGGCGACGCGCGCAAAGGCAACCGCCCGAGCTTCACCGCCGCCGCCGCGCCGGCGCACGCCGAGCCGCTGTACGAGCGCTTCTGCGAGGCGGCCGGCGCGCAGCGGGGCGTGTTCGGCGCGCACATGGTGGTGGAGCTGGTCAACGACGGGCCGGTGACGCTGCTGCTGGAGGGGTGACGGGTGCCCTTGGGAGCCGACGCGGCCGGCGCTGCTGAGGCACCGCGAGGCTTTTGAGGAGCCTCCAGAACGCGTCGTCCTCGAACGCGTCGGCGAGGATCAGCAGCGTCAGCAGGCCCGGCTCGCATTCGCCGCGCTCGATGACGCCGATCGCGTTGCGGTGCAATCGCACGTCGTCTTCGTGAGCGAACGCTTCCTGCGAGCCGTGCTCGGCGCGCAGCCTCGCAACCTTCAGGCCGAAGTCGCGCAAAATCGCCACACGCTCCTCTGTGTAGGTCGCCACCCCCAGCAAGCTAGAGCGTGCGAGACAGTTATCTACACGCTATTGCATACGACTTTGTGTCCTTTTCGTCACAGCTATGTAACAGCTAGTTGTCCGCCGGACAGTTGTCGTCGTTTTTAGTATGCTGCCGCTTCGGCACGCTGCAAGGTGCGAACGAACGACAAACAGCCCTGTTGGGGCGGCTCCCACCAAGCGGCCGCGCAACATTGGCGCTGCCCGTCGGAGGAAGGAGCGACAGTGATACCGACGCAAGCTGGCCACGGCCAAACCACCCCACCGCCTCATTCCCAAACGACCTCGCCCCGACGCCACCGAGGGGTCGCCTGATGCCACGGATCAGCGCGTTCCACGGGATCGTTGTGACGATGTACAGCAGCGACCACGCGCCTCCTCACTTCCACGCCCGCCACGGGGAGCACGAGGCTCAGATCGCGATCGACACGGGCGCTCCGCTGGCCGGTCAACTTCCGATCCATGTCCTGCGGCTCGTGCGGGAATGGGTCGAACTGCACCGCGGCGAGCTGCGGGAGGACTGGGAGCGAGCCCAGGCACGCGAGCAGCTCGCTACCATTGACCCACTGCCATGAGGGACAATCGCCCACTTGCTCGTGTCACCGCTGTCGAGCCGCTTGAGGGCTTCCGGCTGCGACTGACGTTCACTGATGGCCTCGTCCGTGAAGTCGATCTCTCGGGCGATCTTTGGGGGACGATGGCCGAGCCGCTGCAAGACCCTGCCTACTTCCATCGGGTGAGCGTCGATCCCGAGCTGGGCACCGTCGTATGGCCGAACGGCTACGACCTCGATCCCGACGTCCTCCACGGCGACTACGAGCCGGTGGGCCGGCCTGCCGCGCAGGCATCGCGGTAGATGCGCGGCGGCATATCGCGTTGCTCAACGATGGGCCGGTGACGCTGCCGCCGGGGTCTCCCTGGCGAGCTCGGCCTCCAAGGCGGTGTCGCGCGCCCGAAAGAACTCCGCGCCCTCGATGCTGGTGTGCGGGACGATCCGTCCCAACCAGCCCGGCATCCACCAGTTGATGCGCCCCATCAGCAGCATCAGCGCCGGTACCAGCAGGCAGCGCACAACCGTCGAGTCGAGGATCACCGCGACGGCCAGGCCGACGCCGAACTGCTTGATGGTGGGATCGCCGTTGAGCACGAAGCTACCGAACACGAACACCATGATGAATGCGGCGGAGGTGATCACGCGCGCGCTCGTGACGAGGCCGGAGACGACCGATTCGCGGTTGTTTTGGCCGGAGTTGACGTGCTCCTCGATCTGGCTGACGAGAAACACCTCGTAGTCCATCGACAGCCCGAACAGCACAGCGAACATGAACAGCGGCACGTAGGAGACGACCGGCACCGGCCCTTCGAGGCCGATCACGCCGCTCAGCCACCCGTACTGGAAGATCGCGGTGAGCACGCCGTAGGCGGCGGCGATCGACAAGAGGTTCATCACTGCCGCCTGCGCCGGGATCACGACGGTGCGGAAGGCGAAGATCAGCAGCACGAAGCTGAGCGCGATCACCACGAGGATCTGCAGCGGCAGCTTTTCGGAGATGCGCGTCGCCAGATCGACGTACCCGGCGGTACTGCCACCGACGTCCGCGTGCATGTTGGTGCCCTGCTCGGCCTTGGGGATCGTGCTGGAGCGTAGCCGCCCCACCAATTCTTCGGTCGCTTTCTCTGCCGGCCCGGTCGTCGCGATCGCGTTGAAGTAGGCGGTTGTGCCGGATTGGCTGATCTGGGCCGGTGTGACCGCGGCGACCCCGGGGGTGGTGGCTATGTCGTGTTGGAGGGTCTGCAGGCGGGGGTCCTGAGCGCGCGGGTCCCCTTGCGCCGCGCTCGAAGTCGAGCCGCCAGAGCCGGTCTGTTGCGTGCTGCTCGAGGCCGGGGCCGTCGCCGGCGACCCCAGCGACACCGCGACGATCAGCGGCCCGTTGATGCCCGGCCCGAAGTTCTCCGAGAGCAGGTCGTACGCTTTGCGCGCCGTGGTGGAGGTGGAGAGCGCGGCGGTGTCCTGCTGGCCGAGCTCCAGCGACAGCAGCGGGATCATCAGCGGGATCAGGATCGCCAGCGCGGCGAGGCCGGCGATCATCGGGTGGCGGGCGATCATGTTGGACCACTTCGCCCACGCGCCCTGCTCGGTGACGGCCTCGGGACGCAGGTCGCGGTGGGGCGGGCGCACGCGCAGCGCGTTGAG
>JBEKYV010000212.1:0-6460 GCA_049510515.1 Solirubrobacteraceae bacterium
ATTCCTTCCGCCGCCTCCCGCTCGAGCTCCATGAGCACCGAACAGTCGGCTGCCAGTCGGACGGAGGTGGGGCCAGTTGAGACCGCCGCAGTGGGGCCAGATCAGACCGCCATTCCCACCGGTGAACCAATCGGCCGGCCCCCTGCCGGTGGGGGTGCTGCTGCGGGTGATCTTCATGGCTCCTCCTTCAGCGTCTGCGCATGGGTTCGGGTGCGGGCTGGGTCCAACCAGTTCAGCTGACTTGGTACTTGATGTGTGTGACGCCCGGCGCATCGACGGCCCGGATCTGCTCGAGCTTGGGCGTCCCGCCCTCGAGGCCCTCGAACAGGCGAGATCCGGCACCGAGGATCAGCGGCGCGATCGAGACGTCGATCTCATCGACCAGCCGTGCGGCGAGGTACTGGTTGACCACCGACGCGCCGCCCGCCAGCCAGACATCACGCTCCCCCGAGGCGTCCTTGGCCTGCGCAAGCGCGGACTCGATCCCGTCGCTGACGAAGTGGAAGGTGGTGCCACCCTGCATCCGCAGCGGCTCACGCTGGTGGTGGGT
Organism: Solirubrobacteraceae bacterium; assembly: GCA_049510515.1. Lineage (GTDB taxonomy): Bacteria > Actinomycetota > Thermoleophilia > Solirubrobacterales > Solirubrobacteraceae > Palsa-744. The sequence continues at coordinate 551 of JBEKYV010000212.1, forward strand.
GAGCACGAACACGGGATGGTGGTAGGGAGGATCCTCGCCCCACCAGCCCCGCCAGGACTCATCCGGCCAGGGGCCACGCACCGGCCCGAACATGTTGCGGCCCATGATCGTCGCACCGATGCTCGCCCGACGCTCATCGACCACCGCAGAGCTGACGTTGACCGTGCCGCCCTGCTCGCCGTGCATCTCCCGGAACGCCCTGAGCGGGAAGAACCATTCGTGCAGCTTCATCCCGCCAACACCGAGCGGGTTCTCCTCGCTCTGATCGGGGCCGCTGACGTAACCGTCCAGCGACATCGTGATGCTCAGTCTCAGCTTGCTCATCTGCGCACGCGCGCAAACCTATCGTTTCGCTCCGGGGATCGCCGACTCCGGGGCTGCAGCCCGCGAGACGAGGTTAGAGGGTAGCCGCGAGCTCAAGCCCGGGGGTATCTCCTCAATCAGGTTTCGGGGCTTGGCAGGCGGAGCTACCAAGGCCATCCGACCCTACGAGGCGCAATCGCTGATTGCGGGCCGACGTTCGCTCGCCCTACCACCGCCACTTGTTCACCTCTTGGGCGGTAGCGTGCGCGCGAACTCCAACCCACGGCGCACCCACTCACCGAGCTGCTGCGCCGTCGATACACCCTCGGGGGCGACGAGGATCCAGCCCCGCATCGGCCGGCCGGTCATGTCGAACAGGCGCGTGTGCGGCTCGGCCAGCGCTCCCTCGGTCCCGTCCGGCCCTACGCGGACCATCAGCTCGCCGCCCCCCGAGAGCCCAACAGCCATGTTCCCGCGCAGCAAGAAAGCGAGCCCGCCGAACATCCCCTTCTCCGTCACACCGTCCTGGTCGGAGAGCTGCTCGCGGACGCGATTGGCGAAATCCTCGTCGTAGGGCACCTCGGCACCGTACACCACTGGTTCTCAGCGGATCGATGCTCACCGCCACGCTACACCTCGGGATGAACATGGTCGGCTGGCGTGATGCCGGCCCGGTAGTGCACGGCGAGAAGCTCGTGCGCGTCGCGGGGATCGACGAGCCCGAGCTGAGGCGGCGGCTGGGAGCGCGGAGCCGAGGTTAGGATCGGGTGCGTGCTTCCGGGGCTCGACGTCGCGATCGTCCGCCACTACTGCGAGCAGCGTGTCCCGCCCCATGCGCTCGACCAGCTTCGTGTCGACCTCGTCGTGAGTCGAGGGGCGGTGACGATCGTCGAGCGCCGGCCGCCTTGGCGGGAGGGCATCGGCCCTGAGTGGACGACTCACGGCATCGCGCGCCTGCGCTACACCGCCAAGAGCGGGCTATGGACGCTGTACTGGAGAGACCGCAACACTCGCTGGCACCGCTACGACTTGCTCGATCCGACATCCGATGTTCGCGTGCTCCTTGATGAGATAGACCGCGACCCGACCTGCATCTTCTGGGGCTGAGCAAACGACATCCTTGGGCTGGTTTTACGCTCAGGACTCGCTTTTCGCTGCTGCTGTCCTCATCCTCGCCGCAGCCGGTACCAGATCCGCGGCACGCGCCGCATCGGGCCGGACGGGGCAGGACCCGAGTCGCTCTGCACCGAGATCAGCTCCCAGCCATCTCGGAACCGTCGCTGTATCTCCTCCTCGGAGGCTCCGCTTGGACCGATGCCCCGCTCGCGGTGCGCGAACGCCAGCAGCAGCAGCGTTGCGCCCGGAGGGGCCAGCTCGCTGACACCACGCACGTAACCGTCACGCGCCGCGGCAGAGAGGTCGTGGAAGCAGCCGCGGTCATGCACCAGGTTGAACCCGTCACCGAGCCCGAGTGTCGGCAGGTTCGCGACGTCACCTGTGACCCACCTCACTTCGACCCCCCTATCCTTTGCCCGGCGCTGTGCCTGCGCGAGCGCTCGCTCGACCGCATCGATACCCGTGACCTGCCAACCGTGCTCGGCGAGATAGACCGCCTGCGTGCCGGTACCGCAGCCGATGTCGAGCGCATGACCCGGCGCGAGCGCGGTCGGACCCTCGACAAGCGCCGCCAGCTCAGCCGGAACGTGATCCTGATCCCAAGGGGTAAAGCCGACTCGATAGAGGACGCGGTAGCGAAAGCTCACGACGCGGAGCCTTTCACACGACCGAGATAAAACCACCTAAATGATAATCACAATCTGAGTTGGTACACTCATCTGAGTATGGCTTCCGCACGACGATTGACGCGAGCCGAGCAGCAGGCCCAGACCCGCGCTCGGCTGATCGACGCCGCCGCGAAGGTGTTCGCCCGGCGCGGCTATCAGGCGGCGAGCGTCGAGGAGATCGCCGAGGAGGCCGGCTACTCCCACGGCGCGGTGTACTCCAACTTCGAGGGCAAGGCCGACCTGTTCCTCGCCGTCTTCGAGGACTACATGGCACAACGGGTCCGCGAGCTCGCCGAGACACAGACCGCGCTCCCCGCCGACGCCCCCCTCGAGGTCCGTGCTCGCGCGCTGGCCGACCAGTGGATGGACCGGCTCGCGCGGGATCGCGAGTCGCTCGTGCTGCACATCGAGTTCATCGCCCACGCCGACCGCGACCCCGAGCTCGCGAGGCGGTTCGGCACCCGCTCCGCGGCGATGCGCGAGGCGCTCGCGCGCTACATCGCCCACTACCACCAGGAGGCCGGCGCGGAGCTCGCGATGCCCGTCGACGATCTTGCGCTCGTCCTGCGCGCGCTCGGCATTGGCCTCGCGATCGAATCGCTCGTCAGCCCCGACGCGGTACGCCACGACCTCTACGGCGACTTCGTCGAGCTGCTCGTCTCCCTCATGCGCGAGAGCCGCCCCGAGAAGCCGCCCCGCCGCCGCGCAAGCGCGAAACGGTGAGCGTCCCCGCCTACGACCACATCGGCCTCAGCTACAGCAAGGTCCGCCGCGCCGACCCCCGCTTCGAAGCGGCGATCCACAGAGCGCTCGGTGACGCCAAGCTCGTCCTCAACATCGGGGCGGGAGCCGGCTCCTACGAGCCGCACGACCGCGAGGTCATCGCCGTCGAGCCCTCCCCCGTGATGATCGCCCAGCGCCCAGCCGACGCCGCCCCGGCGATCCAGGCAACCGCCGAGTCCCTCCCGCTGGGAGACAAGAGCGTCGACGCGACGATGGGCGTCTTCACGATGCAGCACTGGGACGACGTCGACCGCGGCCTCGCCGAGGTGCTCCGGGTCACCCGCGAGCGGATCGTCTTCCTGACCCTCGACCTGGACGTGACCGCCGAGATGTGGCTCTGTCGCGACTACCTGCCGGAGATCATCGAGCACGACCGCGAGACGTTCCCGACGATTCCCCACCTGCGAGATGTCCTTCCCGGCGTTCAGGTCGAGACCGTTCTCGTGCCCGGCGACTGCACGGACGGCTTCTGTGTCGCTCTCTGGAGCCGGCCCGAGGCGCACCTCGACCCAGCCGTGCGCCGGGCCTCCTCGATCTGGCACCTGCTGGCGCCCTCGGTCGTGGACAGCGGACTGAACCGGCTCCGCCAGGACCTCGAGAACGGCGAGTGGGATCGTCGCTACGGACAACTTCGCACACAGGCCGCGCTTGACGTGGGGGTACGTCTCGTCAAGACCCACTCTCGCTGAGCCCACCTTCGAAGGGAACCCGTGGCGTTCGGCGGCACGCCGCGAGACCGCAACTACGCTCGGCGCTTGCTCACCGGGTGCTCCCCGCCCGGCTGCGCGCTAACCGCTCCGGCGGATGACCGCAGTGGCGGTGGCGGTCGCGAGCAGGTTGCCTTCCTCATCGCGCAGGTCACCGGTCATGAACGCGACCTGGCCACCGCGGCGGACAACGCGCCCGCGGCCGACGACACGCCCCGGCCGCGCGGGTGACAGGAACTGCACGTGCAGGTCGGTCGTCGGCGCCCATTCGCCATGCGACAGCGTCGCGACGAGCGCCGGCCCAAGCGTGTCGTCGAGCATCGCCGCGAGCAGCCCGCCCTGGATCGCGCCAGCGGGATTCAGGAACCGCTCGGTCGCGTTGAACGCCACCTCGATCGTGCCGGCCCGCGGGTCGACACTTACGAGCTCGAAGCCAAGCAGTACGGCCGCGGGGGGAGGCGCGGAGCGACCTTCCACCACATCCCAGAACGGGCCGCGGCGCTCGGCCTCGTCGGTGGGCTCGTCTGCTTCGCGGCGCATCGCCGGCATGCTAAACGGCCGAGGCAGCGCCGTCGGAGGGTCCGGAAAAGAGTCAGCCGGGTCACTCGGATAGCCCGAAGCCGTCGTCGGTACGCAGACCAGCTACCAGTTCGTACAGACGGAGCATGTCGCGGGCGATCTCGACTGCTCGTGCCTCATCGAGCAGCGCGATCGATTCAGCGATCTCAGCATCAGACGCGTCAGCCTCGACATCCTCCCTCCTCTCCCCCTTCGACGAGGCCCGCTCCGATACGCAGCCGCAGATGCTCCTCCGCGGACGTCCGCATCTTGCTCTCGAACGCTGCGCCGAAGTGCGCCGCCGCCTGCAACCGAACGCGTGCGGGTCCCGGGCCGGTCACGAGCGCCTCAACGGCAAGACGCATGTGCTCGAAAGCCGGGTGGTCAGGCTTCACGTCACGGATCCCCGGGAAGCCGACCGGGTGTACATGCCAGCATATCGGACCGCCAACTCACGGGTCGTGACACCGCACGAAGCGTACTGGGCGCTATCCATCGAGGTGGCGCACGAACCGCGCCCTGTGCTGCTGGCGCTCGTAGCCCACGGCTCGCCAGCAGCTCATCGCGGTCGGATCGTCGTCGGCGACGATCGCGGTGAGCCTGATCGCGCCCCGCTCGCGCAGGCGCCGCTCGCCCTCCCTGAGCAGCATAGTCGCGACCCCTTTGCGTCGATGCTCAGGGGCGACCGCCAGCCGATAGAAGCTCCCACGCCAGCCGTCCCACGCAGCGATCAGCGAGCCGACCAGGACGCCGTCGAGCTCGGCAACCAGCAGCGCCTGGGGGTCGGTGGCCAGCAGCCGCGCCAGTCCTTCGGGAGAGTCGCTGACGCTCGGAACGCTGCCCGCCGCGACCCACAGGTCGAGCACGGCCGCGATGCTCTCCTCGCCGGCGCTGCAGATCCTCCAGGAGTGGTGGACATCCATGCGCTCGATCAACCCGTCGGCGATCGCGAAGCGATGCTCGACAATCTGATCGGAAACCACGTTCCCAGCGGGGTCTCGCACGAGCTGGCGGACCGTCGCGATCACCTGACCGTCGGGTCGTTGCTCCATCTGCCGCAGCTCGAGGAGCGAGTCGATCACGTCAAACTGCCGCCGCCAGTATTCGCGAACCTCGCGGTGGCCGTGCAGGCGCCCGCCCTCCATCCCGTTCGGCCAATCCACGTTCGCGTGCATCGTCGCGAGCGCGCCCTCGATGTCGCGCGCGTTGAACGCCTCGTAGGCGCGGCGCAGCAGCTGTTCCTGCGGACTGCTCATGGCGATGGCGCGTGTGCCGGGAGCGTCCGCGCGTCGGTGAGGACGCCGACGTCGATGTCGAAGTGGCTGGCGAACGCCTGCCGCCCTGCGGTCGTGAGTCGCAGTGCGCGGGGGGCGCTGCGGGGGATGAGCCAGCCATGTGCGCGGAAGCTGTCCAGCAGGGTGGCGCCGAGCGCGCCGGCGAGGTGGTGGCGGCGCTCGGTCCAATCCAGGCAGGCGCGCGCGAGCGGCCGGCGACCCACCTGCAGGGCCTCCGTGTCGATGCCGAGAGACCGCATGCGCCGGGCGCCGGTGGGAGTGAGCGCGACGCCGTGCGGGGTGGCGTGAAGCGTGCCGTCGGCGGCGAGGCGGTCGTAGAGCGCGATCGCGACGGCGCCGGCGAGATGGTCGTAGCAGGTGCGGGCGAAGCGCAGATCGAAGCTGATGTTCCACGCGCGAGGCGCGGCGGGCGCAGAGGCGGGCGCGAACGCCATCATGCTCTCAAGCAGCGCAGCGACCCGGGGGTCGGCCAGCCGGTAG
>JBEKYV010000213.1:0-6446 GCA_049510515.1 Solirubrobacteraceae bacterium
CTTGATCGCTGGTCCGGGCCATCGGGTGAGCGACACGCTCAAGGAGGGCGACCACATGGCCGGCTTCTCGGTGCTCGAGGTTCCCGGTCATGCTCCTGGGCATCTTGCCTTCTGGCGTGAGAAAGATCGAGTCCTCATCCTCGGCGATGTCGTCTTTGGGCTTCGCGTTCCGTCCGCGCGCGCGGGTTTGCAACTGCCACCCAACGCATTCACACCGGACCCACATCAAAACCTCGCGTCCGCTCGTCGCCTCGCCGCCCTCGAACCCGCGGTCGTCTGCTTCGGGCACGGCCCCCCGCTCTACGACGGTGACCGCTTCTGCAAGTTCGTTGCCGAAGCGACCGTCGGAGACTTGCGTTGAATCGTCGCCGCGCGAGAGAACCGTCCCAGGCAATCGGGATCATCAACGGCTATATCGTCGCAGCAGAGCTTGTTCGGAGACACTTATGTCTGACAGAAGTGCTAATGTATCCCAGAAGCGCGTGCGGTTCGCGCGCTCGGCCACCAAGCACCGCGTATCCAAGGAGCGCATCCGGCATGTCATCTCACATTGCGGCCTCGCCTTCGAGGAGCCAGCGCAACAGGCGTCCGAAGCGGTCGACGACAGGCTGGTCGTCCTCGGCGACGACGCCGACGGCAAGGAGCTCGAGGTGATGGCCGTAGAAGGACCGAAGGGCGAACTGATCGTGATCCACGCGATGGAGCTACGCGAGAAGTACAGGGCTCAATACGAGGAGGCCAAGCAATGGCGACTCTGAGAACACGAAGCGGAACCAAGCTGACGAAGAAAGTTGTCGACGCGCTCGCAGAGGAGGCGGAGCGCGGCTATGACTTGACGAAGGCCAAGCGTGTCCGCATGGGCCGCCCCGCGCTCGGAGACAGCGGCGTCTCGCCGCGCGTCCAGGTGCGCGTCGATCCCGACCTCGCCAAGGCCTTACGCGCCCACGCCCGCAAGGAGCATTGCTCCGTCAGCGAGATCGCCCGCGTTGCGCTACGGGAATACGTCGATCGAGCGGCTTGACGCTCGCGGACAGGTCGCTACAATCCATCGCACCCACCCGGCCCCGTCGCGGGCCGGGTCTCTTTAAGGCGTCGGCAGCCACAAAACCGCCCACGGCCCCGAGAATCACCAGCCCCAGAGCCAACCACCATCAATCGCCCCGATTCTTATGCCTCTGCATTTCGGCATCGAAGGTGGCGCACGCCGAAGGCGAGGAACATCAGCACGGGCTGCCCGTCGGGCTGGAACTTGAGCATGAAGATCATCCCGAAACGGCCCTTGGGCGCCGGCAGATAGACCTTCATGGAGGCTGGAATGACGGTGCGGTCGTGGCCGTGCTCGGCGACGCGACGTAGCTGTGCGATCGGAACGCCGTGCTGCTCATAGTCCTTGCGCGCTGCCTCGGCGTCTTGGCGGCCTGCGGGCGAGGTCTTCCTCCTAGGCGTCGGCGTCGAAGTGCGCCCTGGCGCGGCGCTCGGCGTCGCCCACGAGGCTACGGCTCGTCGTCGGGCGGGAGCATGTGCGGCTCGTTCTCGCGCCAGAACGCCTCGGCCTGCTCAGGCGTCGGGTCGAGAAGCCCGGCGCGCTCGCGGATCGCCTCGGCGGAGGTGTCGGGCACGAGCGTCAGCTCGCCGCCGGCCCGTCGGTCTGTCACGACGTAGCGGCCGTTGATGTCGCCGCTGAGATTGACGTGCGCCTGCTCGGCCATGCCTCCATGATGGCAGGTGCCCCGGCCAATCGGCAAGCGGCGGCAAGGGCCGATGTACGCCCACATGTGCGCCTTCACCGGTCGGCATATGTGCCGACCGAGAATGCACCAAAAGCTTTACAGGACACCACCAACGGTGTAGGATTTGTAGCGGATGAGCGTGGATCTGTCCCGAGCCCTGCTGCATCAGTTCGGCGACCGGCCGTTCCGGGTCGCAGACGCCGAACGAGCTGGCGTCCCTCGCTATGAGCTGTATCGCCTGCGTGCTCACGGGGAGCTCCTCCGCGCCGGCCGCGGTGTCTTTCGTCGCGCCGATGGCGCGATCAGCTCCAGCTCCGACCTGGCGACGGTATGCGCTCGTGTACGTGGGGGCATCATTTGCTCGAACTCTGCCTTGGCGTACTGGGATCTGACCGACGAGCTGCCATCGGTCGTTCATGTCGCGGTAGCGCGCGGCGCGCACCGCCCTCGTATCGACTTCCCCGCGACCGAGGTGCACGTCTTCGCCGCGGCCACGTTCGACTTGGAGCGTCGTGAGGAGACGACCGAGACCTGGGAGCGCCTATCGATCTACTCGCCCGAGCGGGCGGTTGTCGATGCCGTGCGGCTTGCTCATCATGTCGGGCGGGATACGGCTCTACACGCACTGAACCGCTATCTGCGGCGTTCGGATGCCCAGCCTCACCGGCTGGTCGCGATCGCCCGAGAGCTGGGGGGCCGGCGGCGATTGACCGACGCGTTGGAGGCGGTGATGAGTTGACCGCGACCGACGATCTCATCGCCGATGTCGTTTGCGTTCGTCGACCCGCTCATCCAGGACGACGCGAATCTGCTGGCGACGTGGGACCCGGCGGCCCGCGAATGGACCTGACGGCGCTTGAGCGGCCGTCCTCGCTGACGAGCCTTGTCGGCGACGGGCAGGGGAGGCGTCCGGGTAGCTGTCCGTCCGCCTGGGCTCGTACCTTCAAGCGTGTCCGATGTGTTGGCTGTCGCGTCGGGCGCCGCAAACGGTCCTCGAGCTTGGAGATGCGCCATGACAGAGATCGGACGTAATGAGCCATGCCCCTGTGGGAGCGGGTTGAAGTACAAGCGCTGCTGTCTTCGTCGGGGGGACGACATCGCTCTTGATGCGCTCGAGGCCGAGCGGGTATGGGGGCGGATGCAGAGCTGGGCGTTCGACCGCTTTGGGGATGAGCTACACGGCCCGCTGCAGGCGCACATGGATGCCCGCGGCGTGGGTGGCGAGGAGCGTCCGGCGAACGAGCACGATCTGTCGCTGGCGCTCTGCTGGCTGCTGGTCGATCGGGAGGTCGCGGCCGGTGGCACGCCGGCGCGGCTGTACTCGCAGCTGCCGGAGCTCTCGGCGGATGAGCGCGAGCTGGCGGCGCGCATTGCGGCGAGTCGCCTCGGCGTGTACCGGGTCACGGATGTCGAGCCGGGGGCGTGGATCGAGCTCGAGAGCGTGATCGCCGGCGTGGATGTCCGCGTTTCGAGCCCGCTGGTCTCGCGCGAGGCAATCGCGTGGCATGTCCTGCTCTGCCGTGTGATGGAGGGTGGCCCGACGTTCTCGCTGTGGGGCGCGGCCGCGTTCTACGAGCCTGCCGAGGAGAGCGAGCTGCTGCTCGAGCTGCGGCGCATCGCCGACGAGCACGACCTCGGCGCCGGTGCGGCCGGATTGGACGCTGCGCTGCGTGTCGGCGCGGGCGAGCTCGTGTGCTTCTCCCCGCCCAGCCGCCGTGCCGAGCGCGTGCCGTACACGCTGGAGGGCGACCGCGTGGCGATGGCGCAGGCGACCTGGAAGGTGCGCGAGCGCGACCTCGCGTTGCAGGCGCTGCGGGCCGTGCCAGAGCTCGCGCTCGATGGCGAGACCGAGGATGGCGAGGGCGTGAGCTTTGACTGGTTGGCCCTGCGCCGTGAGCTGCTCGCCCACCGCCCACCGCTGCCCGTGGGGGCGATCTGCATGGAAGGCGGCCCCGTGATGATGAGCCCTACCGGCACGCTGGTCGAGCTGGATGACGTCACCTCCCTCGGCACCTTCACGCTGCGCGCCGACCGCCTTGAGTTCTTCGCGCTCTCGCAGGAGCGCTTGGAGGGCGCCGTCGCACTGGTCGAGCGCCATCTCCAGGGCATCGCGGGTTCTGCCAGCCGAAGCGTTCAGTCGGTGGAGGACGCCCTGAGTGAGAGGCGGGCCGAACGAGCGGCGGCACGCGTGGAGTCGCGGCCTGCTCGCGCGCGCACGCCGGGCGCTACTCCCAGTGCCTTGGGATCGGAAGCGACCTTTGTCCCACCGGATACGCGGCTTCGCGAGTTGACCTACCGGCGATGGATCGACGACCCCAACCAGCATCTCGGCGGGCTCAGCCCGCGCGAGGCGGCTACTCGCCCCGAGTGCCGCGAGGCGCTCGAGCGCCAGCTGCGCAGCATCGAGTTCGCCAGCGCCCGAGGGCGTGCCGATCGCTGCCCCGGGCCGGAGGTCACATGGCTGCGCGGCGAGCTGCGAGTCGCGAGCGAGCGACTGGCCGCGTAAGAGCAGATGGAGACTGTCTGATAGTGAGAGCCGCGATACGGTCCGACTGCGCGTCGAGTGGGCTCAGCTCCCGCACCGACGCGAGGTTCAATGCCAACATCTGCGGCCAGTCGGCGTAGGGGTTGGAGATCGTCCAGGAGACGGCGAGCTTCTCGGCGACGATCCGCACGAATGCGTAGCCGACCAGCCGGCCGTTCAGCTCGGCGCCGAGTACGAAGCTGCCGGGCTCTTCGGCAAGCCACTGGCGCTTGAGCGCCAGGTGATCGCGCCACGCATCGTTCGATGGTCGTGCGCGTAGGCAAGGTGTGGCGTCAGCGATTGATGGTGCTCGTACAGGGCGCTCCACAGCGACTCCAGCTCATCCAGGCGCTCCGGGGGGCAGGCGCACGATCTCTACGAGCGGGTCGGGGGGAGCGCTCATTTGGGCGTCAGCCTAGTGCCTCGCGTCGCCCCCTGACTCGCCGGAACTCGGCTTGAGCCACCTGGGCCTTTATAGGGACGCGGCGGCGTCGAGAAGTCGGCGCAGCTCCGTTCGGGTCCATCGTGCGTTCACGCGCTGATTGGGTTCGCGGGCGATGACCATTGCGGCCTCGCACATGGCTCCGAACAGTAGGTTTGCGAGAGGGTCCACGGGACGGGTTGTAATCGAGCCCTCCTCCATCGCGCGCTTTATAGCTGCCTTCAGCAGCTTGAGTGACGTGTTGTTCTCGATTTCGCGCATCGTCTCCCAGCCGAGAGCGGAGGGGGCATCCAGGAGCGTGATGCGTTGGATGGCAGCGTCAAGGCTGACATCGAGGAACGCCTCGCACGCGGCTTGCAGCGCGTCCCAGGAGTTTCGAGTCGGCTTCTTGGATGCGCGATCTTCGATCAACGCGATCATCCGCTGAAGCTCTTGTTCGTAGACGGCGCGAAAGAGGTCCTGCTTGCTGGCGAAGTGGTGGTAGATGGCGCCCTTGGTGAGCCCTGCGCGTGCGACCACCTCATCGAGCGAGGTCGCCGCGTAGCCGTCACGAGCGAACAGATCGCGTGCGGCACCCAGTAGTCCGGCGACAGTTGTCTGAGTTCGTTCAGCCTGAGTCCGAGATGACATCGGTCGAGGATACCGACTAAACCGATCTTAGATACCTGTAGTATGTTATTTCGTACTGCAAGTATGTTTCAGGAAAGGAGCCCTACAGTGAGCACAAGCATCGAGCCGAACATCGAGCGGGTATTGAAGGCCTATGCCGAAGCAAAGAACCGCCACGACGTGCCCGCAGTCGTCTCGCTCTGTCACCCCGAGGGCTCCTACGAGAGCATTGGCCTCCCTGATCGCGTCCAAGGACGCGAAGCCCTTACCTCCTTCTACACCCAGCTCTTCGACCTGTTGCCTGACTATTGCGGCGAGTTCGACGGGCAGGCGATCAACGGGGACACGGCGGTCGTCTGGGGGCGCTTCTCGGGGACGATCTCCTCGACCGTCCTCGGTGCGCGAGCCGTCGGTCGCCGCATCGACGTGCCCGTTGCGTTCGTCTGCGCATTTCGCGAGGGGCTCGTCTACTACGACGCTGGCTACTTCGACGCCGCGACCGTCTACCGCCAGGCGGGTCTGCCCGTCCCGCCGCTGGAGATCTACCCGCGTGCAGCCAGCTTCGTCGATCGCTTTGCCGCGCACTGGGCAGACCCCAAGCCAGATGACTTCCGCGACCTCCTGCACCCCGACACGATCAACTTCTACCCCGGGATGACCGAACCACAGAGCACCGAGGGGATCATCGCATGGCTGAGCAACGCCGTGCAGACGTTCCCCGACATAGCGCTACACGTCACGCGCTGGGCCGTCGATCAGGATGCCGTCCTGATCGAGCTCGACGGCTCCGCGACGATCAACGGGCGCAAGCTCCATTGGGGAGCGACCGACCGCTTCACACTAACCGGCGATCGCTGCATCGAGGGGCGCTCCTACTTCGACACCCGACCCCTCCTGGAAGCGCTCCAAGCACCCTCTGTTGCCGAGTGAGTGGGCCCGCCCCCGTTCGAGCTCCAGCGCGGCTTGCATGAAAATCAGGCTGGTGCACGTCATAGCCGATGAACTCGAACAGGCGGACACCGTTAGCCCGGAGCGTGCAGTAACGACCGCGCCCCCGGGGTGAGCGGGGGCGCGGAAACGTCCGGTTGTGCGGGGATCCTTGGGCTTGTCGAAGGTCCTTGATCCCGAGCTTGGAGGTCAC
>JBEKYV010000214.1:0-6398 GCA_049510515.1 Solirubrobacteraceae bacterium
GCCGCCTCGCGCTCGCGCAGGGTCGCGCTGGCGCCGAAGCCAACACGCTCGCCGAAGAAGCCGGCAAGATCACGCGCGAACGCTACGCCCAGCAGCTGGAGCTGCTGGGAGCCCAGTACGGGATCAGCGCGCCCCCCACGCTCAACGACCCGAGCTTCGTCTACACGCTCGCGTTCGACAACACCGCGAAGCTGCCGGGCACCCCCAAGCAGCGCTTCGCCTACCTCTTCCCCGGCCGTGAAGCGGCGCTGATCTCGGTGCGGATGAAGGCGGGATTGAGCGAAGCCCAGCGCACCCGCACGATCGCGGTGATCCGCCGCGCGCTGGCGATGCCGCAGTGGCGGCTGCAGCACGGTGAGCACTACCTGCTCACCGGTCAGCCGGTGATCGTCGACGAGCTCACCAGCTCGATCGCCAGCTCGATCGAGCTGCTGCTGGTGGCGGTGCTGCTCGCGATGGCGGCCGCGCTCAGCCTCGTCTTCCGCGGGCGCCCGCGGATGCTGCCGCTGGCGGTCGCCGTGCTCGCCGTGGCGCTCACCTTCGGGGCGCTCGCGGCCGTCGGCGCCTCCCTCACGGTCGCCCAGGTCGCGGTGCTGCCGGTGCTGGTGGGGCTGGCCGTCGATTACGCGATCCAGTTCCAGTCGCGTGTGCAGGAGGCCCGCGCGGCCGGCGCGCCCGATGCCCCCACCGCGATCCGGCAGGCCGCCGCGGCCGCGGGACCCACGATCCTCGCCGCTGCCGCCGCCGGCTCCGCTGCGCTGCTGGTGATGATGCTCTCGCCGGTGCCCACCGTGAGGGGCTTCGCGGTGCTGCTGGTCGTGGGCATCGGGATCGCCCTGCTCTGTGCGCTCACCGCCGGGTCGGCCGTGCTGGCGCTCACGGGGAGGGCTGTGCCCGCCGGGGGCCCTGCGCGCGGGGGTGGGTGGCGTCCTCGCTCTGGCCCCTTCGGCGTGTGGTTGGCCTCCTCCTGGCGTGGGGCGCAGGAGCTGGTGCGCGACAACCCGCTCACGCGCCTGCTCTCCCGCGCCGCGCTCGGCTACGCCGTGCGCAACCCCGGCCGCGTGATCGCCGTCGGCCTCGCTTTCGCCGTGCTCGGCTGGGCGCTCGACACGCAGACACACGTCGAAACCAACCTCGAAAAGCTGGTGCCCCAGAGCCTGGCTTCGCTGCGCGCTCTCGACGCGCTCGAGGCCGCCTCAGGGGTCGGTGGGGAAATCGACCTGATGGTGTCCGGCAAGAACGTGGCGACGCCGAAGACGATCGAATGGATGAGCTCCTACCAGAGCGCGGTGCTGCGGCGCTTCGGCTACAGCCCCACTCGCGGCTGCGGCCGCGCGCGACTCTGCCCGGCCTTCTCGCTGCCAACCCTGTTCGAAGGGGGAGCTCTCGGGACGAGCGCCTCTGCCAGCGGCTCCGCCGGGGCTGCCGCGACAGCAACCTCCCCCTCCTCCAAAAAATCCCCCTCCAAATCCTCCACCCATGCCACATCCTCGCCGACCGCCTCCAAGCTCACCCCGGCCGAGGTGAGCGGTCTGTTGCGTGCGATCCCAGCCTACTTCTCGCAGAACACCATCACCGCCAACCGGCGTGCCGCCACGCTCGCGTTCGGCATTCGCCTGATGCCGCTCGCCGAACAGCAGCGCGTGATCGAAGCGATGCGCGCCGCGCTGCACCCGCCGCCCGGGGTGAGCGTTCAGCTGGTCGGCCTGCCCGTGCTCGCCGCGCAGTCGGGCGCGCTCGTGGCTTCGCCGTGGCGGCGCGTTTTGACGCTGCTCTTGGGGATCGTCGCTGCGGCGCTGGTGCTGTTGATCGCCTTCCGCGGCGACCGGCGACGGGCGCTGGCGCCTTTGCTGCCGGTGCTGCTCGCCACGGGGTGGTCGGCGCTCGTGGTGTTCGCGATCAGGGTGCCCCTCAACCCGATGTCGGTCACGCTCTCCGCGCTGGTGATCGCGATCTCCACCGAGTTCAGCGTGCTCCTCTCCGAGCGCCTGTGCGCGGAGCGGGCATCCGGGCTGGCGCTGCCCGAGGCGCTGCGCCTCACCTACGCGCGCACCGGCGCCGCCGTCGCGGCCTCCGGCGTCACCGCGATCGCCGGCTTCGGCGTTTTGGTGCTCTCCGACATCGCGATGCTCCGCGACTTCGGCATCGTCACCCTGATCGATCTCAGCGTCTCGCTCGTCGGCGTGCTGGTCGCGCTGCCCGCGGCTTTGCTGCTCGCCGAGCCGGGTGGCTTGGGGTGGCGTGGCATCGTCTCGCGGGCCGGCCGCCAGCGATTGCGCCCCCCTCGGCGCCCGCGCCATGAGCCCGCCTGAGCGACCGTCACGGCTCAGCTGGTCGAGTGCTTCCGAGCGACGCGGCGGCCCGTTCGCCGGCTCGCACGGGGGCCGGTGGGTGGGGGTGCTGGCGATCGTCATCCTGATCCTGATCACCATCAACACGATCGTCACCCCCTCCAAGGGCCTGGCGGGCATCGCGCCCGGGAAGCAGATGCCGCCCTTCGCCGCGCCGCTCGCCACCGGCGACCTGCAGGGCTCGGTCAACGTCGCGGCGCATCCCAACGAGGGTCCCGCCAAGCACGCCGCCTGCACGGTGAGGGGCCCTCAGATCCTCAACATCTGCCAGCTCTACGAGCAGGGCCCCGTGGTGCTGGCGCTGTTCATCGAAGGCTCCGCCTGCGACGGGGTGCTCGGTGAGATGCAGACGCTGGTGCGGGCGGGTGGTCGCTTCTCCGGCGTCCGCTTCGCCGCCGTCGCGCTCAAAGGCGAACGCTCCTCGTTGCGCCAACTGGTGCGCTCCCGCGGCCTCACCTTCCCCGTGGGGATCGACAGCGAAGGGGTCTTGCCCGGGCTGTATGCGATGGCCAGCTGTCCCCAAATCACGTTCGCCTACCCTGGTGGGGTCGTGCAGAGCAAGGCGCTGCTCACCACTCCCTCGTCCGCCCTGCTGCGCAGGCGCGTCGGTGAACTGGTGGCGGAATCCGTCGCGCGCGGGTGGAGGCCGTCGCAATGAGGCCCCCCCCGTCCGCCTTCGGCGACCATGGTGCCCAGCGGCCCCAGCCGTCTGCCTTCGGCGATCATGAGACCGGGCTGCCCCAGCCGTCTGCCTCCGGCGATCATGAGACCGGGCGGCCCGAGCCCACCCGGGGCTGGTGCGATTCCGAGGTCTCCGAAGAGCTGCCCGGCTTGCATCTGATCCACATTCGCTCCTCCGTGGCGCGCCTGCGCCGGAGCTCACCGCCGACGGTGAAGCGGCGTTTGGCGGCGCTCTCCAACCGCTGGGGAGGGGCGCACGCGGTCGGCTTGCGCCAGCGCCCGGTGCCCGCCGCCTATCGCGTCTTCTTCAGGCACATCGGCCTCGACCCCGACGTCGCGCGCACGCCGGTCGAGGAGGCGATGTTCGCGCGGATGATGCAGGGCGGCTTCCACTCCCACCACCTGCTCGCCGATGCGCTTTTGATCACGCTGGTCGACACCGGTGTGCCGGTGTGGGCGTTCGACGCTCCCACCGTTCAAGCGCCGCTGGGGATTCGCTCCAGCCGCGAGGGCGAGCGATTTGGAGCGCCCGCCCGAGCGTCCAATGCGCCCCTGCTGCCCGCCGGCCGTCTGGTGGTGGCCGACGCCCGCTGCGCGGTGGCGGTGCTGTTCGGCGAGATTGCCCCCGGCCACGCCGCCGGCGCGAGCTCGGGCGAGGTCGCGCTGTTCACACTGCAGGTTCCCGGTGTGCCCTCGCTGCACGTGGAGGAGGCGTTGTGGATGTGCAGCGCGATGCTTGAAGGACCGTGGTAGCGGCGCGATGCACCACCACAACTCTGGCGAATGGTCGCCCCGCGCTGGTAGAATGCCCCAAGGGCAAGAGCCGAGGAGGAGTAGAGGAGAATGGTTGCAACCGAGCAGCTCACGATTGATCGCGAGACACCGCTCACCTCTCCGGGGATCGAGGAGCGATCCACGGCCGAGCGCGCCGCCCGCGAGTCGCTTCGCGCACAGGTGGCCAAGCTGGAGGGGGATCTGTCGGGGATCGTCGCGCGCGGCTTTCCCCACATCTCCCCGGCGCCTTTCGTCGCACCCAAGTGCTCCGGCCCACGGCTGCTCTCGCTTGCCGAGCTGGAGCGCGAACGCGACCGGCTGGTGATGTGTCTGCGCCACGCGCAGTCACAGGCCCGTGAGCGCGCGGCGCTGGAGCTGCGCTCGCGCGATCTGCTGGAGCGGATGCAGCTGGAACCAGGCCGCTACAGGTTTGTGCGCCTACGCGTCGCCGACCTCGGCGAAGGTGGCTGCGGCGTGTGGCAGGTGCGTCCCCGCCTTGGCCTGATCGGCATGCTCGCCGGGTGGTGGCATGTGAAGCTCTCCTCCGGCTGTCCGTTACCGTGGCCGCGCGCTCATTGCGCGCGGCACACCGTGGCGAGTGTCTGTCTTTGACGCTCGGTGAGCGACGCGAGGGTCTTGGCTTCAGAGATCTGCAGCTGCGCCAGCAGCTTGCGGCAGCGGCTCTCGCCCCAGCGGCGTTGGCTCATCAGCAGGTCGGCGATCGTCATGCTCTGCGCCTCCCAGGGGCACTCCACGATTACCTCGGCGGCCGGTAGCTCGCCGGTGGCGATACGTCGCTTGAGGTCGGCGCGGGCGAGGCGCACCTTGTTGGCGCGTTCGAGGGCGCGCATGTATTGAGGACCGGCAGGGGCCAGCGTCGCTGTCGCGCTCATTTGGTCTCACTCCCCGTTGTGCGCGCCGCGGGAGTCCACCGCGGGGCACAACATACTTGCTTGATTTTTGACGAGTAGCGCGCCCGCAACGATCGCTCATCGCTCACCCATCGGACATCCCACCTGCCCTCGGTACCCCTCTACCGATGACTATGGCGCGAGTTCCGAGCGTTGAAGCAAAGCGCTCCATCAAGCTACGCCAGCTTGACCTCCCGGTCAATACTTTTAAGACAGATCGTCCGCTAAAAGCGACCTTTTTCTTTCCTCACTGACTCCGTGAGGATCATGCGAAGCCGTTCGCGGGTGGGTCGTGCTCAGCGGGTGTCGCTCGCGGTCGGCCGGGCCGGGGACGCTGCTGCGCTCGGTCCGGGCAGCGGACCGTGCTCGGCCTCGAAGCTGCGCTTGACCCGCGCGAAGGCGTCGAGCGCACGATCGATCACCGCCTCGTCGTGGGTGGCCATCACGCTGGTGCGCAGCAGCGCCCCTCCGGGGGGCACCGCCGGGTGCAGCGCGGTGTTGACGAACACGCCCTCGTCGTACAGCGCCCGCCACAGCAATGCCGCCTTCCAGTCGTCGCCCACGAGGACTGGCACGATCGGCGTCACGATCATCGGGGCGCCGCTCGGGTCGAGCCGCACGCCGGGTGCGGCGCCCGCCGGGTGGAGCGCTCCGCCAGCGGCGTGCCGGCCCAGCGCGGCGTGCGTGGCCGATGAGTCGGGCGTCTGCGCGCCCATCACGCTGGGGCGCGCCGGCAGCGGCTGCGGGGCTACCACCGCGAAGCCCAGCTGCTCCAGGCCGTCGCGCAACCGCCAGGCGTTCTCGAGCACCCTCGCCAGCAGTGCTTCGCCGTCGGGGGAGCGCAGCACGCGCAGCGCGGCCAGCGCGGCGCCGAGCGCGGCGGGCACCGCGGAGGCGGTGAAGATGAAGGCGCGCGAGTAGTAGCGCAGGTACTCCAGCACGTCGGCCGGCCCCGCCACGAAGCCGCCGCAGGAGGCCAGCGACTTCGAGAAGGTGCCCACTCTCAGGTCCACCCGCTCCTCCAATCCCAGCAGCTCGGCGGTGCCGGCGCCGCGCGCGCCCAGCACCCCGGCGCCGTGGGCCTCGTCCACCATCAGCCGCGCGCCGTGGTGTTCGCACAGCTCGCAGATCTCGCTCAGTGGGGCGATGTCGCCCTCCATCGAGAACACGCCGTCGACGACCACGAGGACGCCGCCGCCGTCGCCCTCCGCGCGGTGGAGCATCTTCTCCAGCTTCTCCAACCGGTTGTGGCGGAAGGGGCGCAGCTTGGCGCGCGAGAGCAGACAGCCGTCGAGGATCGAGGCGTGGTCGCCGGAGTCGGCGATCACGGTGTCGCCCACGCCGAGGATCGTGCCGAGCGTGCCGAGGTTGGCCTGGTGCCCGGTGGTGAACACCAGCGCGTCCTCGCTGCCCATCCACTCGGCGATCTCCGCCTCCAATTCGAGGTGCAGCGGCGTCGTGCCGTTCAGCGGGCGGCTGCCCGTGAGGCCGGTGCCGTAGCGGTGCAGGGCATCCTGCGCACCCGCCAGCACGCGCTCGTCGCCGGTCAGGCCGAGGTAGTTGTTGGAGCCGAGCATGATCCGCGGCGCGCCGTCCATCATCACCACCGGCATCGCCGGCCCCTCGACCTCGTGGAAGTAGGGGAGCAGGCCCTCTGCGCGCGCCGCGCGCAGCAGCTCAA
>JBEKYV010000215.1:0-6306 GCA_049510515.1 Solirubrobacteraceae bacterium
CGCTATGCCCTCGGGCGGACAGGGGAGGCCGCGGCTCGCACGGTGGCCGCGGCGACCATCGCGGTGGGCGCCGCCGGTCGGGGCGTGCTGATCATCAACCGGTGGTCGGGTGGCGGGAAGGCCGAGCGCTTCGACCTCGCGGGCGAGGCTCGGCGGCGAGGCATCGAGCCGATCGTCCTGGAACGCGGCGATGACCTGCTGGATCTTGCCGAAGACGCCATCGCCCGCGGCGCGGAGGTCGTCGGGATGGCTGGAGGCGACGGGTCGCAGGCGCTCGTGGCGACGGTCGCGGCGCGAAGCGGTGTGGCGCACGTGTGCATCCCCGCAGGGACGCGGAACCACTTCGCGCTCGACCTCGGCCTCGATCGCGACGACGTGGTGGGCGCGCTCGATGCCTTCACTGACGGAATCGAGCGGCGCATCGACCTGGCGCGGGTCAACGACCGTGTGTTCGTCAACAATGCCTCGCTAGGCGTCTACGCGAAGGTTGTCCAATCCGAGGCCTACCGCGACGCCAAGCTCGAGACGTGGACACGCATGCTTCCGGATCTGCTCGGCCCAGGCGCCGAGCCGATCGACCTCGAGTTCACCGCTCCTGACGGGAGCAGCTGCGGCGACGCGCCCCTGATACTCGTCTCGAACAACCGCTATCAGCTGACGCACCTGTCGGGTGCAGGCACGCGCGCGCGCATCGACACGGGCACGCTCGGCGTCACGGTCGCGCGCGTTCGCGCGCCGTCTGACGTGTCGAAGCTCGTGGCACTCGAGCTCGTGGGCCAGGCGGGGCGCTTCCCTGGACTGATGTCCTGGTCGACGCCGGAGTTCGAGGTCCGCTCGGGCGGCCCCGTCGAGGTTGGCCTCGACGGCGAGGCGCTCATGCTGGAGCCGCCGCTGCGCTTCGCCTCGATGCCCGGGGCGCTACGGGTGCGCCTGCCGCGCGCGGCGGGCCTGGCGCCGGCCGCCCGGGCCGTGACGCTCTCGCGGGACAACCTCGGCGCGTTGCTGCGGGTGGCTGCCGGCCGGTGAGACGCCCTCTCGCATGCCTGGCGGTGGGCCTCGCCTTCTTCATCATGATCGGATGGGGCGCAGGTGCACTCTGGACCTCGATCGTCGGGTCAGGCGATCTGGAATTCGTGCAGGAAGTCGCCCGCCAGCGCTCGACGGAGCTGACCGCGGTCGCGAAGGGGGTGACCTGGGCGGGAAGCGCCTTCCTGCTGGTTCCGCTCGCGCTCGTCTGCTGCGTCGTCCTTGTGCGGGCGGGCCTGCGCTGGGAGGCGGTCGCCGTGGCGGTCAGCCTCGGCGGCGCGATGCTCATCTCTGACGTCGTCAAGCTGCTGGTCTCCCGCCCGCGCCCGCCAGTCGAGCACCTGCAGGCGGTGACCAGTTCGAGCTTTCCCTCGGGCCACGCGACACAGGCCAGCGCCTTCTGGTTATCACTGGTGCTCGCGGCGCATGCGGCGCGGGCCACGCCCCTGCTCACGCGCTTGCTCACCCTCGCGGCGGTGCTGCTGGTGGCGGCCGTCGCCGCCTCACGTGTGTACCTCGGCGTTCATTATCCAAGCGACGTGATCGCCGGTGTCCTGCTCGGGACAGGCTGGGCGGTGTACGTCGTGCGCTGCGTCAGGGATGCCACGGTCGGGCGGCCCCGCCAGGTCGCGCGCTGATGGCCGGGCCCCTGCAGCGGCTGGATCAGTGGCTCATGCGGTGCTCCGCCCGGATGCGCTCCCCCGACCTCAACCGGACGTTCGTGGCGCTTACGCGAGCGGCCAACTACTCCCGACTCTGGCTCCTCATCGCAGGCTTGCTCGCCGCCTGCGGAGGCCGTCCCGGACGGAGGGCCTCCGGCCGCGGCATCCTCGCGATCGCGATCGCGGCAGCCTTGGCGAACGGACCGGTCAAGCTGCTGGCACGAAGACGCCGCCCAAGCGGGCACTCGGCCCCGGCGCTCATCCGCATGCCCCGGTCGACATCCTTTCCCTCCGGACACAGCGCGGCGGCGTTTGCGTTCGCCTCAGGCGCCTGCGGCGAGCTGCCGGGACTCATGCCCCTGCTCGGTCCACTGGCCTGCGCGGTGGCCTACTCGCGCGTTCACACGGGTGTGCACTACCCGAGCGACGTGGCGGCCGGCGCCGCGATCGGCATCGGCTCCGGCGTGCTCGCCACGCGCCTGGCCTCCGGCCTCAACGGGCCATGACCGCGGCCGCGCCGAGCCGGGTCGAGCGCTGGATGCCGGGTGCCCGCGCGATCCGCACGTATCAACGCGCGTGGCTGCGACCGGATCTTGTGGCCGGGGTCGTCCTGGCGGCGATCCTCGTCCCACAGGGAATGGCCTACGCGCAGCTGGCCGGGCTCCCCGCGGTCACCGGCCTGTACACGACAATCGCGTGCCTGGTCGGCTACGCGGTGTTCGGACCCTCGAGAGTGCTCGTGCTCGGCCCCGACTCCTCGATCTCGCCGCTGATCCTCGCCGCCATCATGCCGCTGCTGGCCGGCGGAGGCCCCGGGACCGCGATCGCGCTGGCCGGCATGTTGGCGGTGCTGGTCGGCCTCACCGAGATCGGCCTGGGGCTTGGCAAGCTCGGTTTCGTCGCCGACCTCCTCTCCAAGGAGGTGCAGGTCGGTTACATGAACGGTCTCGGCATCACGATCATCGTCGGGCAGTTGCCGAAGCTGTTCGGCTTCTCCACGCACGCCGACTCCTTCCTCGACGAGGTTCGCGCATTCTTCGACGGCCTCGATCAGACCGAGACGACGACGCTCATCGTGGGCATCGCGGTGCTCGTCCTGCTCCTCGTGCTGCCGCGCATCACCACGCGCCTGCCCGCGGTGCTGATCGCGGTCGTCGGTGCCACGGTGACCTCCGCGGTGTTCGGACTCGCCGAGCACGGTGTGGCAACCGTCGGCGCCCTGCCCCAGGGTGTGCCGACCCCGACCCTTCCGTGGACGAGCGCCGGCGACGTCGGCCCGCTGTTGATCGCGGCGATCGGCATCACGCTCGTATCTCTCACCGACACGATCGCCACCGCCACCAGCTTCGCTGCCCGCCGTGGTGACGAGGTGCAGCCCAACCAGGAGATGATCAGCATGGGCGCGGCGAACATCGCCGCGGGCCTGTTCCAGGGCTTCGCCGTTTCCACCAGCGGCTCGAGGACCGCGGTAGCCGAGCAGTCGGGCGCCAAGAGCCAAGTCACCGGTCTCGTGGGCGCGGGCCTCGTCGCCGTGCTCCTGCTGTTCCTGAGCTCGCTGCTCGCCGACCTTCCGCAGACGGCGCTCGCCGCGGTCGTGATCGTCGCCGCGCTGTCGCTGATGGACCTCGGCATCCTGCGTCGCTACCTCCAGGTCCGCCGCAGCGCGTTCGGCGTATCCCTCGTCGCCACGGCCGGCGTGATGCTGCTCGGCGTGCTGCAGGGGATCGTTGTCGCGGTCGCGCTCGCGATCCTCCTATTCTTTCGGCGCAACTGGTGGCCCCACGGAGCCGTGCTGGGACGGACGGACGCGCTCGAGGGCTGGCACGACGTCGACACCCATCCGGACGCCGAGCAGCTCCCCGGCGTCGTGGTCTACCGCTGGGAGGCGCCGCTGTTCTTCGCGAACGCCGGCGCGTTCCGCCAGCAGATACGACGGATCGTGCGCGAACGCAAACCCGACTGGATCGTCCTGCAGTGCGAGGCGGTCACCGATGTCGACGTCACCGCCGCCGAGATGCTCGAGCAGCTCGACAACGAGCTGAACACCGCCGGGATTCACCTCGCCTTCGCCGAGCTGCGCGGCCGCCTGCAGGACCTCACCTTGCGCTACGGCCTGATGGAGACCCTCGACCGCGACCACTTCTATCCCACGCTCGACGCCGCGCTGCAGGCCATCAGAACGAGCAAGGGCTCGCCCGCCGAAACCCCGCCGTCAGATCACGGCTGATGGGCCGAGGCCGGCGGTGCGAGCTCCACCGACTGATCAGCGCCCGCCCGGCCACGCGACACCGCGATCAGCCCGGCGAGCATCAATGCGAGCGAAGCGAAGGAGAGGACCTTTCCGCCGGGCGTGCGGCTCGGAACCTCCTGGAAGATGAAGCGGCCCAGGATCCCGCTGGCGACGGGATTGGCCGCGTTCGTACTCGCGACGGCAGGTGCGAGGACGCCGGCCTGAAGCGAGACCTGGACGAAGTAGAAGCCGATCACCGCGCAGGCGACGAGCACGTACGTCGACCAGCTCGAAAGGATCGCGCCGACCCCACCTTCAACAACATCGACAAAGACCTTCGTCACCGACGCCTGAAACGCAAAGAGGACGCCGCCGGCCGAGCCGAACAGCGACGCCTTCAGAGCCGGCTCGCGTCGCGCCCCGACGAAAGCCAGGAGCACCGCCACGGCAACCACCACCAGCCCGGCGAGCACCCACGTCTGCGTCGGGGCACCCGCGCGCCCCGACGACGGGTTGCTCAGCGCCAGGAAGCAGGTGAGCCCGACGAGCAGGGCCAGCGCACCCAGCCACTCGCGCCTGCCGACGCGCTGGTGGGTGATGAGCACTCCCAGCGGCAGGGCCATTACCACCTGTGCCGAGATGATCGGCTGCACGAGCAGCAGCTGCCCATCCTTCAGCGCAACCGCCTGGGCAACCCAGCCGGCGATCTGCCCGCGAGGATGGGCCTGAGCCGAGGGCGGTTGTGGCGCGTCGTTTGCGGCATGGCTACAAGATCGTGCGGATGATCGGCGAAACGTATGACGCTGCGACGGCGAAGGCGTGGCTGTTCGGCACGAACACGCGCTTGAATGACCAGGCGCCGATCCAGTTGTTGCGCGTGGCGGAGTCGCCCGAGCAATTCACGGCCATCGTTCGCGCTGCTCGCCAGCTGGCGAGCTTTCAGACGTGACGCAGTTGGCACGCCGGATCGGCCTGCCTGTTGTTGAGCCAGTCGCCGCTCACCGTGGAGTATCCTCCGTCCGCCTCAGGTGTCGCTTGCTGCTGGCGTTTTCTTTGCTCTCGGGGCGTTGAGGTTGCGAGATGTCTTGGCTGCAGCGGTGGATCCCCTGCGCGTGCGCCGGCGACGCATTGTCGCGGCTGTCCCTACGCTGAGCGCGACGGTCTCCTCTGGGAATGCGGCTCGGACCTCCAGGTGTCCGCCGAGTGCCTCGACGTATCGGCTGAGTGTGGATAGTCGAACGTCGGCCTCTCCGCGCTCGATCTGGGAGATGTTCTCCTGGGTGACGTCGAGTCGGTCGGCGACGATTGCCTGGGTGAGGTCGAGCTTGCGACGTAGCTCGCTGAGCATCGCCGTCTTGTGCTCTTCGACGGTTGCGCGACGCGCTGGGTCGGCATCGATCTGCTTGCGTAGCTCGTCGAACGCTTTGCGGCTCTTTGTGGTCTTGGCTGTGGTCATGGGATTGCTCCTTCGTCGCGAAGTGATTGTAGGTGCTCGTCGTAGAGCGCATCGGCGGCTGGGGTCGCCTCGGCGTACCAGCTGCTCCGGCGCTGGCTCTTGTCGCCGCCTAGGAGCAGGATCGCCATGCGGCGGGGGTCGAAGGCGAACAGCACGCGTATGTGCCCGCCGTGGGGACGCAGCTCCTTCGTGTTCGGGTGGCGGGAGCCTTTGAGGGTGTCCACCAGCGGGCGTCCGAGGGCAGGGCCGCCCTGCTCCAGCAGCTCGACGGCGGCGGTGAGGCGCTCTTGCTCGTCTTTGGTGAGCTCGTCCCACCACGATCCGAACGTGTCGGTGTACTCGACTTCCCACACTCATCGAGTATAAACCAAAGCTTGTAGAAGTCAAGGCTTATGTCCTGGGGTCCAATTTGGGGTCCAAAGTGAGCGCAACTCAGGAGCACTCAGAAGCACCGAAAGCCAGTAAACTGGGGGCCAGAACACTCGGGGACACGCAAACCCGCAGGCTGGGGGCCGGGCGGTCGCAGGTTCAAATCCTGTCTCCCCGATTTAGAAGTCCGGCATTCAGTATCTTTCCGCCATGATTGTCGGATCATCTGGGGGGCGCCCGGTTGGGCTGTGGACGCGGCTGCGCCGCGATCCATTGGGCGCTGTGCGCGCTGATCTGCGGGTGGCTCGTGCGCTATGCGTGCTCGTCGCGTTGACAGCGAGCTTATCGGGAGCGGCTTGCGCGTCGGCGGCGTCCAGCGTTGTCGCGTGGGGCGAAAACGATGACGGGCAGCTCGGCAGCGGCATTTTCCCGGGCCCCGAATCATGCCCCGAAGGCGCCGGCTGGTGCAGTCAGACACCGGTGCCTGTGACCGGCCTGAGCGGCGTCACGGATTTGGCCGGCGGGAGCCAGGGCCTGGCGCTGCTGAGCAATGGCACGGTCAT
>JBEKYV010000216.1:0-6288 GCA_049510515.1 Solirubrobacteraceae bacterium
GCAGTCTATCGTGCCGCGCGGCGGATGGCGTTTAGGTGGGTGGGCAACGTTCGTGGCGGGGCATGGAAGCCCCGCCCCCAACGCGCCCCTGCTCCCCACTCACGCGCGTGGACGCGCCCCAACGGCCCGCCCGTGGACCCCTCAGCGTCCCGGAACCCACAGGCGGCCACTCGACTCCGCCGGTCCCGCGCCGGGCTTCGCGGCGCCCGGCTGCGGCGGGGCCGGGGCGGCCTGCGGCGGGGTGGGGGCAGCCTGCGACTTGGTGAGGTCCGGCTGCGACGGGGCTTGTGCCGGCGGCGCAGCGCCTTGGGCCTCCCGCGCGTACGCCATCTGCAGCTGTGAGAGGGCGTCGCGCAACGGGCGCGCTTCCTGGGGGGCCCTGCGCTCGACGACCGGCATCAGACCGCGCACGGCGTCGATTGCGTCGCGCACCTGCTCGAGGTCGCGCTCGGAGCCGCTCTGCTGGGGCGCCGCCGGATCCGGCCCGCCCACCAGGCCGAGGCGGCGCGCGCCGATGTTCAGCAGCGACACGGTCGCCTGCAGCACCATGTCGGCGCTCGTGATGCGACTCAATTCGGCCTCATACGCCGCCCTCAGCTCCTCTTCGGTGGGCTGCCCCGGCGCGCCGGCCCCGCCCCCGGACGCGATCGACGGCGGCTCGCCGGGCCCGCCTGCGCTTCCCTGCTCCATGCCCGTCTGACTCTCGGCCTCCTGTGTGCTCACACCGCCACCTCCGCTGAGTAGGTTTGCCTTGTCTGCGCCACCACCGCCGCGAAGACCTCCTCGCGCGTGGCGCCCTGCTCGATCATCGCGCGCTGGCGCTGGGCGCCGTTGCGCTCCGGGAACGCCGGCTCGATGCCGAGCTCCCCGCGCACCGGCGCGCTCCAGCTTGCCAGCCGCTCGATCGCCTCGCGCGCCGGGTACTCCTCGACGCGCTCGAGGTCGATCAACCGCCCGTCGAGGCCGAAGCGGATCGCGCGCCACATGTTCTCCTCGATCATCCGCGGCGCCGGGTCGGCGAACGGGACGCCTTCGTCGATGTCGCGCGCGGCCTGCGCCACGCAGGCAACGATCAGCCCCGCCAGCGCCTCCGACTCCGCCGCCGTACTCTGCGCGTCGCAGATCCGCACCTCCACGGTGCCAAACGCGAAGTGCGGGCGCACCGACCACCACACCTGGGTGTACTCCACGATCGAGTTGGTGCGCTTCAACTGCTCGATGTACTCGCGGTAGCCGCGCCACCCGCCAAACGCGTCGGGCACCCCGCAGCGCGGGAAGTTGCGGGTGAAGCTCTGCGTGCGCGCCGAGTGCAATCCGGCGTCGCGGCCGTCGAGGTAGGGCGAGTTGGCCGAGATCGCCAGCAGCAGCGGCAGCACCCCGCGCAGGCGGTCGCATACGCGCACCGCGCGATCGGCGTCGCGCACCCCCACGTGGGCGTGCATGCTGAAGGTGTTGTTGCGCCACGCCACATATTTCAGGCCCTCCTCCACGCGGCGGTAGTGCTCGGTGTCGATGATCTGCTGCTCGCGATAGTCGGCCCATGGGTGGGTTCCCGTCGCACCCAGCGCCAACCCCTCCTCCTCGGCCAGCGCGAACAGCCGCTTGCGCCGCTCGCGCTGGCGAGCCACCGCGTCGTGGAAGTCCCCGCCTGGGCCGGAGACGATCTCGATCTCCGCGGAGATCAGCTCGCCGGTGATGTGCTCGTAGAGCAGCGGATCGCGCACGCGGGCTGCCTCGCGCAGCGCTTCGAAGCGGGGCACCATCTCGAGCGTTGCCGGATGCAGCAGCGAGAACTCCTCCTCCAGGCCCACGGTGCCATCCACCGCCTGCGCGAAGGTCTCCGCCGCCCGGTCGAGGTCCAAGCCACTCATTGGGTTCAGGTCAGATAGAAGTACAGCGCGTACAACAGGTCGACGGCGGGGCTGGAGGTGTGGACGGTGACCTCCGGGGGGACGACCAGCAGCGACTCGGAGTAGTTGAAGATGATCTTCACGCCCGCCTGCACCAGCTCGTCGGCCAGCTCCTGCGCGACGGCGCCGGGGATTGCCAGCACGCCGACGACGATGTCCTCGTCTTCGACCATCTGGCGCAGCTCGCGGGTGTGGCGCACCACCTTGCTGCCGACCGTGGTGCCCACCTTGTCGGGATCCACGTCGAAGATCGCCACCACCCTGAAGCCGTGGTCGGCGAAGATGTCCGAGGAGGCGATCGCCTTGCCGAGATGCCCCGCGCCGAACAGCGCGATGTTGTGCTGCCCGGCGGTGCGCAAAATCTTACGGATCTGCGACACCAACGACTCGACGTTGTAGCCCACGCCGCGCTTGCCAAACTTGCCGAAGCCGGAGAGGTCGCGACGGATCTGTGTCGAGTTGACGTGCGTGTAGTCGGAGAGTTCCTGGGAGGAGATCGTCTCCTTGCCCATCTTGCGCGCCTGCGTGAGCACCTGCAGGTAGCGCGACAGCCGCGCCGCCACCCCCAGCGAGAGCCGCTCGGGGTGGGCGGGCATCCCATCCCCGGAGTCGCCGCGTCCGTTGTGCTCGGCCTCTGCGGTGCCGGCAGAAACGGGGATGCGCGCCGAAGGCGCGTGTCCCCCGGCTTCTGTTAGCTCCCCGAATGCCATCGCCCGTGACTATAGAGATGGTTCCTGTTGCCTCTGCGTTAGCGACCTTTGGGCCGCCGCTCTCCGGTCGCATACACGTCGAGCGGCAGGTAGTCCGGGTAGGGCAGCTTCTCGGTGAAGCGCGCGGCGCTGGCGATCATCGCGGCGTTGTCGGTGCACAGCACTCGCTCGGGCACGTGCACCTCGGCGCCCAGCTCGCCGAGGCGCCGACGCAGCTCGCCGTTGGCCGCCACCCCACCGCCAACCGCCAGGCGGTCGAGGCCGGCCTGCTCCAGCGCCCGCTCTGACCGTTCCACCAGGCGCGCGACGATCGCCGCCTGGTAGGAGGCCGCGAGATCGGCCGCCTGCGCCGCCAGCTCCTCCTCGGAGAGTTCCCTCACTTTGTACAGCAGTGCGGTCTTCAGGCCGGCAAAGGAGAAGTCGAGGCTGTGCGCGAACGCCTGGCGACCCACGCCGAGGCCCGGGCGGGGCCCTCCGGCTGAGAACGGGAAGGCGCCCGGATCGCCCTCCTTGGCGAGCGCTTCGAGCGCCACCCCTCCGGGGTAGCCGAGGCCGAGCATGCGAGCGCCCTTGTCAAACGCCTCCCCGGCGGCGTCGTCGAGCGTGCTGCCCAGCACCTCGAAGCCCTCGTGCTCGCACACGTGCGCCAGCAGCGTGTGGCCGCCGCTGGCGATCAGGCACACAAAGGGGGGCTCGAAGGGGCCTTTGGCGCCGGTTGGGGTGGTGCGTGGCGGCTGCGATCCTGAGATGCCGCTCGGGCGCTGCGGGGCATTGCCATCGATGAAGTTGGCCGCCACGTGGCCTTGGAGATGATCGACCGCCGCGAACGGCAGCTCCCGCGCGGCGGCGATTGCCTTGGCGGTGGCGAAGCCCACCAATAGCGCCCCAACCAGCCCCGGGCCGCGGGTGGCGGCCATCAGATCGATCTCATCGAGCGTCGTTCCCGCACGCTCCAGCGCGCTGGTCACAACCAAGTTGACGATCTCCAGGTGCCGGCGGGAGGCGATCTCGGGGACGACCCCTCCGAAACGGTCGTGCACCTCTTGGGAGGAGATCACGTTGGAATGGATCCTGCCCTCTCCATCGATGATCGCCGCGCAGGTGTCGTCGCAGCTGGTCTCCAGCGCCAGGATCATGCTCGCCCTCGATCCGTCCGGCCCGGGCGTGACGAGCCGCGGCCCCTCACAGGAAGCCGGGGTTGGGCACATCCTCCAAGGACCCCACCAGCGTCGCGGGGGTGCGCCACATCACAAGCGCGTCCTCGCCGTTGTCCTGGTAGTAGCGCCTGCGCATCCCCGCGGCGCGGAAGCCCTCCCGTTCATACAGCCGGATCGCCACGTCGTTGGAGCGGCGCACCTCCAGGGTGTAGCGCGCCTGCTCGTCGTCCACGCGCGCGTACAGCTCGCCCAGCAGCGCGGAGGCGACCCCTTCGCGGCGGTGCTCGGGCGCGACCGCCACGTTCATCACGTGCCACACGGTCTCGTAGCGCGAGCAGATCAGGTACCCCACCAGCCGCCTGCTCCCCCCCGTGTTCAGCACCGCCGCGAGGCACACCCCTGAGGGCTTGGAGAGCTCCAGCACGAACATCGCCAGCGACCACGGCGTGGGGAAGGCACGCCGCTCGATCCCAATCACCTGCGGCAGATCCGGGTAGGCCAGGCGCCGGATTTCCAGGTGCGGCTGCTCGGCGGCAACGTCGGCGATCAGTGGTGTGCTCACTTCCCGGCTCCTCTGTTTTCCAAGGCGATCTCCGCATCCGGCCGGCGGCGGTAGTCGGGCAGCACCGCCTCAGGATCGCCCGCCGGCGCGCTCAGGGCCAGCTTGCACAGCACCCCGGCGTCGACTCGGTGAAGCGGCGAGGTGTCCACTGGGACCGCCACGGCGATCGCCTCCAGATATCCCCGAAAGCGTAGCGCTCCGTCGCCCACCGCCCACCAATCGCGCGCGCGCTCGAGGCTCCCCGGGATCGCGGCGAGATCCTCCGGCGGGAGCGCGCGCGGCGGGGTCAGCTCCCCCTGCGCGTCATATGCCGCGGCGAACGCCTCCCCGCGACGCGCGTCGATCGCCGCGAGCACCTTGCGCATCTGCGAGTCCGGCTCCCGCAGCGCGGCCTCTGCGAGCACCCGCAAGCTGCTGACGCCGACCACCTCGATCCCAAGCGACTGCGCCAGGCCGCGCGCGATGGCAATCCCGACGCGCAGCCCGGTGAAGACCACGATCAGCCCGACGGCGAACGCGCCCCAATGGTCCGCCGACGAGAATCGATGCGGCGCCACAATGGCAAGCGATACGGCTGCCAGGGCCGCCAGAGCCGAGAGGATGTCCACTGAGTCGTTCCAGGCATCCGCCAACAGGGCCGCGCTGCGGATCTTCTTTCCATAGTGGAATTTGACGCTGGAGAGCAGTCCCTTCGCCACGGCTGAGCCGATGAGCGGCCAGACTACGAACAGCGCGGGCGGCGGCATTGCGGAGCCATGCATTGCACGGCCCGGCATCGCCGAGCGGATCGTGTGCCAGGCATTCGCCGAAATCGCCAGGCCGGCCATCGCCAGCATGAAGCCGACAAATAGGCCCGTCACTGTCTCCACGCGGCCGTGCCCGTATGGGTGATCCCAATCGGCAGGCTTGGCGGCCACCGTCAACCCCAGCAGCACGATGCCCGACGCAAACACGTCGCCCGTCGACTCCAGGCCATCCGCGACGACCGCAGTGGAGTGCCCCATCAGCCCAGCAGTAATCTTGATCGCCGCCAGGGCGCCGCTGACGACCATCCCGGCAAGCGCCACGCGTTGGCCGATCTGCAATGGCTCACCAACTTACTTGCGCCGGAAAATACTCCGCGATCAGTTCCTCGTAATACGGCTTCAGCGCCTTGGCGTCGGGGCGCCCGGCGCTCTTGGAGTATAGATCGTAGGGATTAAACGCGCGCACCCATTCGAACATACGCCGGTCGCTATCGGTCATCAGGTATTCATAGGCGCGCTCCCTATGGCCGGGATAGAACGAGTGATACCGGATCATGTAGAGCGCTTCCTGCGGTAAGTAATCCTTCACCACGTGATACAGGTACTCGTCATGCCCCCAGGAAAGGTCGACGTTGTCGAGGCCGCAGCCCTCTTCGTAAATGCCGGTGCGCGTCTGGTAGGCCGGCACCGCGGAGTCGGGGTTCGCGGCGAAGAACTCCGGATAAACGATTTTGTCCGACCAGGCGCAGCCCACCGGAAAGGTATCGCCCACCACCGCCCATTGCGGCTCTCCATAGAGGCAAAGGATCTTGCCCAGATCGTGGATCAGCCCCGTCAGGACGAACCAGCGCGGATGGCCATCGGCGCGGATGGCCTCGGCGGCTTGCAGACAATGCTCGATCTGCGAGAGATCCGTATCCGGGTCGCTATCGTCCACCAGCGTGTTCAGGTATTCCAGCGCCTCCCACATCCCCATCGAGCGATGGGCCAGTGCCAGGTACTGCCGTTTCTTCTGCTGCACGAATTCGCGCGTCTGATGCGTGTGGTTCAGGCGGTAGAACTCGCGTACCACCGGCGGCGCTTCGGGAGTGAATTGGCGGAATCCATCCTGCACGCGATTCGGATCGTAGCGATCTTTGACGAAATCGTCCCACTGCTCCAGGCGCTCCAGTGGACCTTGCACGATGCCCTGCGTAATTCCCT
>JBEKYV010000217.1:0-6257 GCA_049510515.1 Solirubrobacteraceae bacterium
AACGGCGCTACCCGCGCTTTCTGCGCGACTTCTGTAAAGCATTTCCAAAGACGGCTACGTGTAAGGTCACCGCGGTGGCCGAAGTGGTCGGCGAACCGCATCTCAACTCGACGAACCTCATCTTTGAAGAGGGCGTGGCGTTCGAAATCCCGCTTCGCGTACACCTGAAAAACCCGTTTGTGGGCGACAGGTGCTACGTCGGCACGGCTCAGGAACCAATTGTGGTTGCGCTGACGACGGGGACGACAACCCCGCCGCCACCGAACACGGCGATCAAGGGCAGCGCAGGCGCACTCGAAATCACAGACGAAGGCAACAAGATCACTCTCACCGGCACGTCGCTGGTCGATAACTCGTTCGCCGTTCCCGGGGTCACTGGATGCGGCGGGCCCCAATCCCTCAACGTGGATCGGGAAATCGACCGTGTAGTCGGCTTGCCATCCCCGGCGGGGTCCAACTCGGCGGAGCTGGGAGGGAGCTTGTACCTCGGAGTCGCCGCCTCGGTGCGGGCGAGCGAATAACGTTGGCCCGGTAGCGCCAGCGCAGCGTCCGGCGGAGCCCCGCATTTAGCCGCGGGGCTCCGCCGTGGCGTATCCGGGGTGGCCAATCGCCGGAAACTCAGCCAGCGGCACCACCGGCTTCAGGCAGGTTGGCGAAACGGGCTCAGAGCGCGCTCGCCCAGGGCATCACGCAGCTGGTAATCCTCGATGCCGAGCCCCTCGTGCTCGGCCATGCACAGGACGCCAACCTTCCCGACGTGCCGGTTGCATTGCACCAACCGGAGTGCCTCGCCGACGTCAGCGAGCGTGAACACCTGCGACAGCGTAGGCCGCAGGCTGCCCTTCACGACCAGGCGGTTGGTCTCGGCAGCCTCCTGCAAGTTGGCTCCGTGGCTTCCGACGATCCGCTTGAGGCGCATCCAAAGGCGGCGGTTGTCGTACTGGTGACGGTAGCCGGTGCTGGAGCCGCAGGTTACGACTGTTCCGCCTCGCCGGGCGACATACACCGAGGCACCGAACGTCTCGCGCCCGGTATGCTCGAACACGATCTGCGGATCTTCGCCGATCTGTGCACGAAGCGCCCGGCCCACTCGCCTGCCCTTCTCTTCGTCGTCAAGGCCGTCGAGATGCAGCTCGTCGCGCCGCAACACCAAGTCACACCCCAGGCGTTCCAGCGCCTCTGCCTTCTCTTGCGAGCTGACCACTCCGATCGCGTACCCACCGCCGTTGCGAATCAGCTGGATCGCATAGCCGCCCAGCCCGCCGGTCGCTCCCCAAACAAGCACCGAGTCGCCCTGCTTCATTTGTGCTCCATGGGGACTGACGAGCATCCGGTAGGCGGTCATGGAACACAGCATGTTGCACGCAGCCTCCTCCCAAGTCAGATGGCTGGGCTTTGGGAGCAGTTGGTTGCCTTTCACGACCGCTAGGTGCGCGAGGCCGCCGAAGTTGGTCTCGTAACCCCAGGCTCGGGTGTCCTCGGCGAGCATCGCATCATCCTGAGCCCTCGGATCTTCGTAGTCGACCGCCAAAGGAAAAACGACCACGCGATCGCCGACATTCCACCGGCGCACAGCCTCGCCCGTGCGGACCACGACGCCAGCCGCGTCCGAGCCGATGACGTGGTAGGGCAGGTCGTGCCGCGCGTCCCAGCCCCCGTTGCGTGCCAACCGCTCGAGGAAGCGGAACGTGGGGAGAGGCTCGAAGATCGCCGACCACACCGTGTTGTAGTTGACCGCGCTCGCCATCACGGCTATCAGCACCTCATCGGGTGCGAGATGGGGCAGCGGGACCTCGCCCACCCGCACTGAGCGCCTGACGTCCTTGTCTGCCACGTCAGTGAAAATGTGTTCGTCATCACGCGAAAGGTGCGCCGCGACATAGGTCGAGGGCATGCGTCCTTGCAGTAGATCGTCGAGGGTGGCAGTCGGCTGCGTCGATTGCGGTCGCTGAAGAGATTGATGGACGGTCGTAGACATAACAGCGCCTCCCAAGCATCGGTGGGTTTTGGAGTCGCGCAGGTTACGGCGCTCGTGACCAAGCACGCAAGTCGGACGCGCCCGCACCATCGTCCGTCTTGCGACCGAAGCTGCATAATGGCCGTCTGCGGCGGACTCGTCACGATATTTGCCGACGGCACCCACTCTCTGCCACAGTGCTCCCATGCAAATTCCTCGTCGCATAATCACGCGAGTTGCATTGGGGGCTGCCACCGTAATGATTTCAGTGTTGCTTCTAGCGCAGTTGCTGCTCCCGAGTCTCGCCGCCCAACAAGTGCGAAGCGAACTGTCTCGCTACGGTGCTGTCCGCAGCGCTAGCGTCAGTGCATTGCCGGGGATCAAGCTTCTGTGGGGCGACGCAGACTCGGTCCACGTCAGCACCGGCAGCCTGAACATCGGGCTCTCCGAAGCGAGCGAACTTCTTTGGAAGGCCCGGGGAGCGAGCCGGATCGAGATGAGCGCCGAAAGCATGCGTCTCGGCGACATCACCATGCGCAGCGTCCGCGCGGAAAAGCACGCCGACGCTATCGCCATCGAAGGGCGCACCGCCAACCTACAGAGTGGCCTGCCAAGTGGGATCGAAGTACAGCCCCTGGAAAGTGTCCCCGGTGGCGTCGAGCTACGACTCAGCGGCAACCTACTTGGCCTTCGCGCGGCGACAGATGCGGTCCTCGGCGTTCAAAATGGCCAGCTCGTCCTGCAGCCCCAGGCCAGCCCGTTCGCGGCTTTCGTGCGACTAACGTTCTTTTCCAATCCCCACGTTGCTCTCCTGGACTTCTCCCTCACGCACCCGGCCGGCTCAAAAGGCAGCTCCGAATACATCATCAAGCTGCGCGCGAAGCTGCACTGAGCATTCCGTTGGCTGGGGATGAGAGGCCTGCGTAGCGGGCGCTGTTCGCCTGACAACTACTACGGCTCGGCAAGAGCTGCTCTTCCAGGGGGCCACGTCCACCGACAGCAGCACAGCACACAGAACTCGCGGCGAAGACGGCGCACAAGCCGCGTTAGTCAGCGGCGGGCGCCCGCTCCTGCTAGTCAAGCCGTGCAATCCGTCGGCGTCAGGCGTCCACGACGTACTCTAGTTCCGATTATTTGTGTTAGACGCCAAATCGTAGGCGCCTAAAGCCCCTCGTTTCCCGGATCCTTGAATCGCGCTATGCTTCCGCCCATGGAGAGTGCGTCGGGGAGGCCATTGGTCCATGGGCGTGTTTCGGATGGCCGCGAGATCGGCCCCGTGACCGCGATCGTGCTTGCGGGAGTCGCTGGCACGGCGATTACCGCCGACTTCGGCACGCGCAAGATCCGCCATGAGCTTGACGCGCTGCGGGTACTGGGCATAGACCCGATCAAGAACCTCATCGTGCCTCGCTCCCTCCCGCCGATGTTGGTCGCGGCGATGCTCAACGTCTGCGCGATCCTGTTCGGGATTATCAGCGGGCTGCTGGCTGAGATCGTCGATAGGATGACCGCCTCCGGCCAGGCTGAGAGTTCAGGCCGTGCCGTCAACAAGGCGGTGGTCGTCGACTTCTTCGGGGTCATCAAATGAACGAATGGCTCGCTATCCCGCGGGAATGGATCGCCGCCTCCGGGGAAATCGCCGGCTTCGCCGGACAGATCGTCGGCGACATCTTCAGCTTCCGCGTCTTCCGCTTCTTCGGCGAGACGCTGCGCCAGGCGGGCATCCTGATCATCTCCTCGACGCTGATCATTTGGTCGCTGATGTTCATCCTCGGGCTGCAGTGCGGGATCCAGGGCGCCTACTTCACGGAGGCTGCAGGCGCGCCCGCCTACTCGGGGGTATTCACCGCGTGGTGCGACTTGCGCGAGATCATCCCCTACGCCTTCGGTTACATGATGTCGGCGAAGGTCGGCACCGGAATCGTGGCGGAGCTCGGCGCGATGCGCATCTCCGACGAGATCGACGCGCTGGAGGTGATGGGGATCGACTCCCTGACCTTCCTCTGCGCCACCCGCCTGCTCGCTGCGTGGATTGTGCTGCCCTTCGTGTACCTCGCCGGGATCGGCGGCGCCTTCGTCGCCTCCTACATCGCCGTGGTGCAGCAGGTAGGGACGGTCTCCTCCGGAGGGTATGATCTGATCTTCTGGCAGTTCCAGAACCCGCCCGACTTCCTCTTCAGCCTGATCAAGGCGATGGTGATGGCCACCGTGATCGTGCTGGTGGGTTGCTACTACGGTTACAACGCCTCCGGAGGCCCCGTAGGGGTTGGTACGGCCACAGCCAAGTCGATGGTCATGAATATCGTACTCGTTCACGTCATTGGGATGCTAGGTACTCAAATCTTCTGGGGGGCGAATCCAAGGGCGCCGATCGGCGGCTAGCGTTGCCTCTTTGATCGTCGGTTCGGACTGCTGCCCGCGGTTGATCTTTGGACGGCATTGCTGATGCGGTGGGCGCTCCTGTTTGGCGCAGACGAACAGGGTTCGAGCACGTGATCGACGTATTTGGAGTGTTGTGTGGCAGTGGGTTAGTGTGACGCTATGCGCATCAAGCTCCCGCGGAGCATGGCCAGTTTCAACCGTCGGGTAAACAACCCATTGCAACGCAGCTATGCATGGGTCCTCCCGCCTTGGGTCATAATCTGCCACCGCGGACGGCGAACGGGACGTCGGTATCGAACGCCCGTCAACGCGTACAAGCGAGGCCGAACATTGGCCGTTGTCATCCTTTATGGGGCGGAGTCCGATTGGGTACGTAACGTGCTCCAAGGCGACGGCCAGGTCGTGCGAAGGGGACGGACATATGACCTGATCGACGCCAAAGTGGTGGATCCCGCCGACGCCGTCGACGTTTCGTGCGTCGCGCGGGTAACTGGCCGCTTGACTGGCAAGCTCTTGGTCGCGACGCTCGGCGACGCCCACCCAGGGTTTGGGCTGGGACCCCAGGCGGACTGAAGGTGCCGTTGCAGTCGTCGCGAGGCGCTCCTCCCGGCGCGGCGCCACTTCCAATTTCCAGCGGCCAGTCTCGCAATCTGCGGGGGACGCCCCGCTGATCGGGGCGAGCGGCCTGAGGGGCGGTGCGAGCATTTCTGAAAGATCAGTTGCTCGACACTCGTTCTTGCTGGCGCATGTCCTAAACTGGGTGGCAATGCGTCTGGCTTCCTTCGCAGCAATGTGCATCGCGTTGGGCTTCGTTGGGTTGGCCGCCGCCTTGTTCAACCAGGGGCTGTTTTTCGGGGTTGCCTTCGCGATACCGCTCGTTGTAGCCCTGTATGGCGCGGAGCGGCGCAGTTTGGTGCTGGCCGCAGGGGCGCTGGTGATCTCCGCCATCGTCCTTCTAGCACTTAGAAGCCTGCTAGCTGCCGGTGTGGTGGTAGCGATACTTGTCGGCCTTGCCGCGATCGTTATACCCAGACGCAGGCGCTCTAGTGCCCGACGATCGTAGTTTGCTGATCTAGCCAGCGGCGATGTCTACCTTCCCCCCGAATGGGTGAACATCTTCAAGGCCGACGGCGAACTGGCGTCGCCGGGCCCAGCTCTCCGGGGGGAGACCGGTGCGATCGGCGTGGTGGTGGACAACTCAGTCAGACCGAGGGGGCTACGTCAGCGAGGGTGTCCGACAACCTGAGTGGGGATGTTCGAGCCCCAGGTGGGCGTCGGGGGTTCGGCTGATCAGCAGGACCGGCACGGCCGAGGGCAGCGTGGAATGCAAGCTTCGCGCCGTGTGCGCGGTCTTGGCCATCCACGCAGGTGGGGCACGCAGCACGCTGCCTGAGCGTGCGCAATTGCGCCGAAGCCCGGTCCCGCCCATCCAGCTTTTGAACTTCGAGCCCAGCTCGGCGGCTCGCCCGGATCGCGATCTCGGTGCCTTCCGGGTCCGGTCGATGGATGGGCGATCGTTGGGTGTGTTCACGATGTTGTTTGTCGGTGTTTGGGGTTGGGCGGGTGGCGATGGTTTGTAATCGATGCGGGAGCAAGCTTGCCGGCGGTGGGGGCTGAGAGGTTCGCGGTAAGAGCGACCGATGCATTGATCGTGTGTGCTGAGGGGGGGAGCAGGCGTATGGGGAGCCGGACGGGGCGCGTCGGGTGCCACTCGGGGAGGACGAGGGTGACGGTCGTGTTCTCGATTGCGATGACTGTTGCCCATGTTCGGTAGCGGCGTGGGCTCCAGCCGAGGAACTGGTAGTAGCGGCCCTGTCCGTCGGGGCGTCGTGCGAGTAGCCGCGTGGCTGTGATCGTGATGTGCTCGCGTGGGTCGTCGTCTCGGCGTGCGGTGACGTTGACCGCCTCGAGCGCCTCG